>JAGNHB010000057.1 GCA_018001935.1 Acidobacteriota bacterium | reverse complement strand
TCCGTTATGCGGGTGCCTCCTGGAAGAACTGCATCGGATTTTGGCATATCTCACATCCTTTCCGTAGTATCCACGGAAAGAATATAAGATTTCTATGCAGTAGTCAAGCACAAAGTGAGCAGTATTGGGTTTAGGCTGAAGGCTGTTAGGCTGAAGGTCCGGAGTATCTCCCCCCACGTTTGATCTCGTAACCTGTATCGGTATCGGTATCGCAATCGGTATCGCAATCGGTATCGCAATCGGCATCGCAATCGGCATCGCAATCGGTATCGCAATCGGTATCGCAATCAGTATCGCAATCGGTATCGCAATCGGTATCGACGCCCCCCGCCCTCCCCCCCACGGCCCATCCCGGACAAACCGGAAGAGAACCCCGGATGAACACTGGGGCGCGAAAGGACGAAGGGACCATAGGGACCCAAAGGACCAAAAGGACGGGCGAAAAGTACGACGAATCCTGTTTTTTTCCTTTGTTCCGCGTCCTCCGCGTTTCCCTTTTTCCCGTGTTTTCCGCGCTTTCTATGTCTTCCGCTTTTCTGCGGTTTCTGTGGTTTCTGTGGTTTCTGCGGTTTCTGCGGTTTTTGCGGTTCCGGTGATTCCGCGTTCACCACCCGTATCAGTGTGGTCCGCGTTCACCCGTGGCTCGCTTCCGGTTTTTCCAAGCCAGACGAAAGGTCTCCCGGAAGAATTCCCGTCGGGGCGGGCGGGCGCCCTTTCACACCCCGGTGTATTTTCGGGTTGAAATGCGGACGGCTATCCCGTAACATCCAGCTTCGACGATCTCGCAAAAAGCTGGAAACCGAAGGGGGAACGCGTCTGTAGAACTTTGGGTTGAGCCATCGTCCGGAGAGCGATGGCACTTTTGCGGGGAAGTTGGTTTTGACGCGGTCGCAAAAAGTACCATCACCCTCCGGGTGATGGCTCAAACAAAGGCTTTACAGACATTTTCCCGTCCGTCTTCCGACTTTTTGCGAACCCGTCAGTTTTCGGTCCGCAACGCCGACAAATCAACCCGGAGGCCCTCGATGCGCAAACCCATCGTCCTTGCCCTCGCGTTTTTGGCTTTCACCGCCCTCACCCCCGCAGGCGACCACTTCCGTCTCGACCCGGTCGGCGTGTGGGGAACCGGACAGTACCGCCACGTCGTCGTGTTCGCGAAGTATGCCTACTGTGCGGCGAACGGGGCCGGGATCGACGTTCTGGACATCTCCGACCCTTCCAACATTTTCCGGGTGGGCACGGCGGACACGCCCGATCAGGCCCTCCGGGTGGCCGTGTCGGGAGGCCGCCTCTACGCGGCCGACGAAGAGGGAGGCCTCGTCATCTTCGACCTCTCCGAAGCGACGACCCCCCGTTACCTGGGCCGGTTCGCCACCGCCCCCTACCGGGCCTACGATCTGAACGTCTCCGGGACCACGGTCTACCTGGCCGTGTCCAACGGCATCCGGGTCCTTGACGCCTCGAATCCGGCCGCTCCGGTGCAGGTCGGCTCCTACGCGTCCACGGACGAGTGCGCCGGCATCAAGGTGGCGGGAAACACCGCCTATTTGGCGGTGATGGCCCAGGGGCTGGAGGTGGTCGACCTGAGCAACCCGGCATCCCCCCAACGCCTCGGCGCCTTCAACACCCCCGGGGCAGCCCGGAAAGTGGACGTGAGCGGCGACCTCGCCTTCGTGGCGGACACCGGCGGCGGCCTCCAGATCATCAACGTGGGCAATCCGTCCGCCCCGGTTTTTGCCGGCGCCTACACCGGTACGGGAAGCGGACCGATGGACGTCTTCGTCGTCGGCAACCTGGCCTATGTTGCCGCCCAGGAGGTCGGGCTGGACATCGTGAACGTCTCGACGCCCGCGTCCCCTACGCGTGTCGGTGTTTACAATACCTCCAACTACGCCCGCGGGGTCTTCGTGGCCGGCAACCGGGCCTACGTGTCGGACACCAGCGGCGGCCTCTACCTGGTCTCGGTGGCGAACCCGGCCGCCCCCAGCCTGCTGGGCCTCTTCGACGAGTCGGGAAATTTGACCGACCTGAAAGTCTCCGGAGACTACGCCTACGTCCTCGACTCCTACGAAGGGCTCAACGTCCTGAACATTTCCAACCCCGCCGCCCCCACCCGCGTGACCTCGCTCAATGCCTCCGGCAACGGCCAGGGCCTGGACCTCGCTGGCAACACCGTCTACGTCGCCTGGGGAAGCCAAGGCCTCCGGGTGATCGACGTGACCAACCCCGCGGCCCCCGTGCTCCGGGGCACCGCCGACACCCCGGGGACCGCCCGGGGGGTCCGGGTGGACGGCAATTTCGCCTTCGTGGCCGACGGGGATGCCGGGCTCCGGGTGTTCAACGTCGCCGATCCCGCCAACCCGGTGGCGGTGGGGAACGTCGATACCCCGGGGACCGCCCGGAACCTCGTCGTGAGCGCGGGCCGGGTTTACCTGGCCGACGACGGCGGCGGGCTGAGGGTCCTCGACGTGAGCACCCCCACGGCCCCGGCGGAGATCGCCAGCATCCCCGGTCTGGCCGGCGCCTGGGACGTGGCGGTGAAAGGGCAGTTCCTCTTCGTGGCCAGGACATACGACATGAACTCCGTCGACATCGCCAACCCCGCGGCGCCCGCGATGATCACGTCCTTCGACGACGACGGGATGCCCTACGGCTGCCGGAACCAGGGCTTCTACGTCTTCGTCGCCGACGGCGAGACCGGGGTGTCCATCTTCGACATCAAGGACCCCGCCCACCCGGTGCAGGTCAACCGCACGCCGATGCCCAACTTCGTCGATCGGATCGAGACGGCCCTGCCCTACGTCTACACCACCGACGGTCTCGCCGGCCGGTTTTACATCCACCGCCTTCGCAACGCCGCCGACCTCAACCAGGACAACGCGGTGAACGCCCTGGACGTCGCCCTCCTGGCCGCCCGCCTCTGCCAGAACCTCCTCGCCCTGCCCTGCGGGGCGGACTGCGCGGACGTCAACCAGGACGGCCGGGTGGACGCCCTCGACCTGGTGGAGGTGGTTCTGAACGTGACGACTTGAAGCGGCTGAAGGCTGTCAGCCTTCAGCCTAATTACACACCTCCCACGCCGGGGGGACCGGCATGATCAGCGCGGTGGACGTCACGGCCACGCCGTCGAGGTACCAGATCACGTTGTCGCCGGTAGTGGTGTGCCGCCACAGCAGGTCGACCCGGTCGTCGTCGTCGAAGTCGCCGGCGGTTGCCAGTTTCCAGGCCGGGGGAACCGGCGGCAGGGGCTCGTCGGCGGTCACGGCCACCCCGTCCAGGTACCAGACCACGTTGTCGCCCGTCGTGGTGTTCCGCCAGAACAGGTCCGTCTTGCCGTCCCGGTCGAAGTCCCCGGTCGCCGCGATCGCCCAGGTCACGGGGACGGGCGCCAGCAGGACGGACCCGGTCACGGCCACCCCGTCCAGGTACCAGACCACGTTGTCGCCGGTAGCCGTGCTGCGCCACAGCAGGTCGAGCCGGCCGTCCCGGTCGAAGTCGGCGGCCGCGGCGAGTTCCCAGGTCACCGGCACCGGCGCCAGGGCCACCGATTCGGTCACCGCGGTCCCGTCCATCGTCCAGAGCGAGTTGTCGCCCGTGGTGGTGTTCCGCCAGAACAGGTCGGCCTTGCCGTCCCCGTTGAAGTCGCCGGTGGCGGCGATTGACCAGGCGGTCCCGACCGGCATCAGCGGGTCGCTCCGAAGGATCGCGTTCCCGTTCATCGTCCAGACGGCATTGTCGCCGGTGGTCCGGTTGCGCCAGAGGAGGTCGAGACGCCCGTCGGTATTGAGGTCGAAGGGGAAGTCCACGGGGTACCCGGCGTCGTTGCGGTCGGCCAGCACCAGGACGTACTCCCCGGCATAGGCGGGGTTCGCGCCCGCCGTGGAGACCGTCACGGTGTAGGTCCCGACGGCGAGGGCCTGCTCGATGGAATTCCCGTGGGCGGCCAGGACGGTCCCGAACGCGTCCATGAGGGTGAGGTCGACGTCGGCGGCGCCGTGGTCGAAAACCATGGCCGCGAGGGTCAGGGGGCGGTGGAGGTCCAGCCGATACCGGTACGCGAGGGTTCCCGGGCTGGTGGTTCGCAGGTCGGAGAAGGCCAGTTCGTCGACCCGGAAAGGGTCGCCCTCGGTCCCCGTCCCCGCAAGCGGTCCGGTGGGGGGGTCGGTGTACGCCACCCCCTGGGTCGCCACCCGCCAGGCCTTGTCCAGGGCTTTCAACGTCAGGAGGTTGCGCATGTTGTGCCCGTAGGGGAGGCCCTCGGGCGTCAGAAAGCAGCCCCGGTTGTAGCCGTAGGCCACGGGGTGGATGCCGTCGCCGCCCAGGCCGTGGTCAGCCAGGGGCATGAGGCCGCGGTAATTGTTCAGGAACGGGATGTTGCGCCCCGCAGCCAGCGCCCGGACGGCGTTGGAGAGCAGGCAGGACCGGTAGAGCCGCTGCGGGCTGTCGGCGCGCGGGCACATGGCCGCCAGGACGGGGACCACGCCCTGGGCGATGCACTGGTCCACGATCGTGATCTGGTTGTCCACGGCCCAGTCCAGCACGTCGGCATCGTTCCCGTAGCCCCCCACGTCGTTCCCCCCGAACTGGACCAGGGCGAACTGGGGGCTGAGGGCGTCGATCTCCTGCTGCAGGGGGTTCGGGCTGCCGGTGACGGCCCACGCGGCCGACTCCCCCACCTTGGCCGCCAGGCTGACCCGGTCGAGGCTCTTCACCGGGAAGGTCTCCCCCCCCGCCTGCGCGTCCGGGATGTTGGACGTCCCCGGCACGGTCACCTCCGTGAACCAGTCCGCCGCGTCCCGTAAAAACGCGTAGGTCCCCAGGTCCCGCACCCAGTCCCAGCCGTAGTGAACGTCCGGGTCGTAGTCCGGCGTCTTGAGCTGCCCCATGAAGCTCCCGTTGCAGGTGATGGAGTCGCCCACCTTGATCACGCGCTTCGGCTGCCGCCCGAGGGCGGACCCGTCGGCGACGATCGCCCGGACGTGGTCCGCCACGGCCTGCGTCACCGGGCCGACGTTCCACTCCCTGGGGTACCGGGTCTGCCCGGGCAGAGAGCCCCCGAGAACCAGGGTCAGCACCACCGGCCAAACGTTTCGGACCTTGACGTTCATCTTCCCCTCCGTTTCCAGGAATTCCATCGAAGCTACCATACCGTGGCCGCACGGTGAAACACAGACGGACAAATCACCGTTCGACTGGGAGGAATCCCCCTTCCCCCCTGACGCCGGCCCCGGCCGGTGCGCCCCGGCCCCCCGCTCCCGGGCCGGCGGAACCCCCGGGGGCCGCCGTCAGGCGACGGTGACGAGCACGAGCCCCGCCAGGGCCACGGCACAGGCGACGGCCTTGCGCAGGGTGAATTTCTCCTTCAGGAACAGGGCCGCGAAGACCAGGATGTAAATGGTGCTGGACTGGTTCAGGATGGCGGCCACCCCCACCTTGGCGTACTTCATGCCGGCGATCCAGCACATCAGGGCGAGGTAGGACCCCAGGATCGCGCCGGGGATGGAGTGCTTCCAGGCGGGGCTGGGCCTGAACACCCGGAAATACGACCGGCGTCGCGGCGAGAGCAGCGCCGCGGGGACCATGACGAGGAGGCAGCCGATCTGCCGGACGGTGGTGGCCCACATCACCGAGGTCCCCGGCTTGTTCAGCACCGGCTTGGCGATGGTGATCCCGATGGCCAGCATCACCATGGCCGCCACCCCCCAGACGACCCCGGCGACGAGCCGCTTCGCCGGGACCCCCCGCGGGGGCTCGTGCCCCGCGGCACAGACCACGCCGCCCGTGACCAGGGCCAGGCCCACCAGCTGCAGCGGGCCGAGGCGCTCGCCCAGCAGCACCCAGGCGGCCAGGACGGTGAGCGGGGCGTAGAGGCAGTCCACGATGGCGGAAAGCCCCGCCCCCACGATGTTGAGACTGTGGTGGAAAAGGGTGTCCGAGACGAAGATGGCGATGACCCCGCTCGCGAAGAGGGTCAGGTAATCCGAGAGCGGGGCCCTCTGCCAGGGCGTTTCCCCGAAGAGGAACAGGGTGGGGACGAAGAGGCACAGCGACGTCACCACCCGGAAAAAGTTCAGGGCGAAGGGAGACATGGTCTCCCCGGACCGCTTGATCAGGATGACCGCCGCCGACCAGATCAGGGCCGTCAGCAGCGCAAAGAACTCACCCATCCACACCACTCCGAGAAAGGGTCGACCCGGTAAAAACAAATGATGCTACTGGATTTTTTTCGTCAGGGCAACGGGAATCTCGCCCCCGGAGGTCACTTCGCCCGGCCGGGGAGCCGGGCCCCGTCCGCGCCGGGCAGCGACGCGCGAGGGCTCCCGAAAGGCGCGGGCGGGCGTCACCAGACCCCGCACGGGATCATCGGAACTCCCCGCCGGGGGCCCCCGCGGAACCACAGCACTCAACGGCGCTCTGCCACCGGAGGTCGTCGATGAACCACCCGGAACCGGGATCCCCCCCGAGCAGCGTGCTGCCCTGGCGGAAACGCAAGACCACGCTCCGGCCCACGGCCGTGTCGGGCAGTTTCACCGTCACCCTTCGGAACCCGGTCAGGGTGTCGTTCCACGCCCGTCGTCCCCTCAGGGGGTTGTCGGGGTCGCTGACGGGGATTTTCCCGGAGTAACCGCCTTCGACGAAAGAACCGCCCGCCGCCTCGATGTCCGTGAAGTCGCCGCCGTTCACGGAGATCTCGAGGACGCCGCCGGCAGCCATCAGCGGGTTGAACCGGTACCGGTGATGGAAGGTGAACGTCTCGCCCGGGGCGGTGACCTGGTACGGGGGGGAATCCAGGCGGGCGTCGGCATAGTCCTCGACGTCCGCCACGAAGGCGGAGTTGGGGGCGGAGCGGGCGGCCGCGGTGGACGTCGCCCAGGCATTGCGGCCCACGGGGGTCGAGGCGGTCCACCCGGGGGGAAGCGCCGGGATCGTCACGCCGTCGAAGTCCTGGGCCGCCCGCGTTCGGGCCTCGCCCGAGGGGATGAACCAGGCGAGGGACGGGTGCGCCGCGGCGCCGTCCACGAGTTTCAGGGTGGCGGTGATCCGGTCGCCGCAGGTCAGGAGAGGGTTCACCGTAAACGTGAAGGAGCGGGTGGCGGAGCCGCCCGCGGGGATCGTGCCGTAAACGCCCGGTCCCGACGGGTTCGTCACGTTGCCCGCCGCTTCGAGCGTGCCCACCAGGCTCGTCGTGTCCGAGGCGCCCGTGTTGCGTATCTCCAGGTCGAAGGTCACCGTCTCGCCGGGGTCCGCCTCCCCGTTCGGGGGGGAACAGCCCTCGGCCGACAAGGTGCAGGCCCCGGCGTTCAGCGGCGCGGTCAGGATGCCGTGGCGGACGAAGTTTTCGTACAGGACGAATGCGTGCGGACCGTCGGGGAACATCAGCCGCGCGGTCGCGACCAGGGCGTTGGCCATGTCGGGCATGCGCGGCGCCGGGCCGATGCCGAAATTGGACTGGACCACGAGGGTGTCCATCTCCTCGCGCGGGCGGGAAAGCGTGGACACCAGGGTCCGGAAGGACTGCCAGACCGGCGTTCCCCAGAGTTCGTCCCCGTTGACGCCGTTCCAGGTGAGATGGGCCGGGTACTCGTGCGCGGGGTCGTATTCGGCGTACAGTTTGTCCAGGGCGCGCCCTGCCCAGGTGTCGGCCGAATGTCCGTCCCAGTGGAAGACCCAGTCGGGGTGAAACACCGGCCCGTTGGGGGAAGAGAAGCCGCCGGAACAGGCCCAGTAATCCGCGAAACCCTCCCCCATGGCGCCCGTGTCACCCCCCTCCCAGGAAACGTTGACGTCGTACTGGATGGCGTGCCAGTACTCGTGCAGGAGGACATCCGCGTCCTCCGCACCCGCGACGGCGTCCAGTACCCCGAAGGTGAGCCGGTTTGTGACGGGGTTGTAGGCGGATTCCGTCGCGTTGCTGTCGGCCGGGATGGGGCCGTCCTGGATGTCGGTGTAGCCCAGGGAGCGCAGGTATCGGTGGTTCCGGTCGAGGTGGTAGTAGACCATGACGTCGTTGAAGGCGCTGTCGCCGCGGCCGGCGGTCCATCTCCCGTCGCCGGTGGTGCTGGGGGGAATCCGGGGAAACTGGAAGTCCAGGATCCGCACCCAGGGGCCCTCCAGCCTGAAAACGAAGGCATCCCGCTGAAGGTCCGGCAGCGGGCGGACCGCGTACGCCCCCCGGAACGCCCGGGGCGGGGACGTGCTCGTCAGCTCGCCCGGTTCCGCCATAAGGGTGGACCGCGGGTCGGGGTCGAAGACCCTGCCCGTCCCGCTGACGGGGAAGGCGGCGGGGGTCACGGTCACGGCACGCCCGGCGCCCCGGCGGCGGAACCGTTCCACCTGTTCGCGCCGGGAAACCACCGGCCCCTCGAAACGGGAGAGACCGTCAGCCCGGGACGGCGGGAAGTCCCGGCCGTCGATCTCCACGCGGCGATACCCCACGACCCGGCCGGTGACGGCGTCCACCCGGTGCTCCCAACTGCCGAAGGGGGCCTCGGTGGCGACGAAGGTCCGGTAGACGAGGCGGAACCCGCGTTCCTCCGGAAGGTAGCAGAGGTCCGCCGAGGGCTCCGCCACCAGGTCGCCGTGTACGCGAAGGTGCTCCCAGGAGGCGTCGAGGGCCCCTTCCACCCCGATGAGGGCCCCGGGGGGCGCCACGGGGTGGGCCACCGGGTAGGTGTTGTTGTAAACCTGGAAGACCCGGTTGTCCCCGAAGCGTACCGAGACGACGATCTCCCCGCCCAGGACGGGGAGGCCGCCGAGGGTCTGCCGGAAGTGAAAGTGCCGGCCCAGGAGGCTCTCCCGTGCCCGTTCCAGCCTCAGGGTGGACAGGTCCGGGGGGAACCGGAACACGTCGGCGGAGGCCCGCAGGTAGTTTTCCGCGGTTTCCCCCGGCGAAAAAACCGGCTCGGGCTGCACGGCCGGGTTGAAGAGAAGCCGGGGGGTCCCCCGGTGATCGTCGTGGAACGAATCGCGCAACGGCGCGGCGCCGGGCAGCGCCTGGACGGCCGCCAGCGCCAGAACGGCGGGGAGAAGAAACCGCTGCGCGTTCGAGACATGCATCCGGAACCTCCCGCCCGCAGAACCTGGGGGAAGCTTAGTTCCATCCGGCAGGGAAGTCAAGGGCCAGGTCTCCCCCATCGGCCGCCCGTCGTTCCCGCAGGGTTTCACCGCCAGCGACCACCTGCCGCGGCGTGACCGGGCCGGGGGCACCGCACCGGTCTTCGCCCCCGGCGGACGCGGCCTTGGGCCCACCCGCCGGGGGCGCGAACCCCGGGATTCGGGCGGCGCCCCCCTTCCCTGTGACGTGGATCACACCTTTCCCGACAGGGAGCCCGGGCGAGGGCCGGGAAGTCTTGACCTTCCCGAGGGTGATCTGCTAGGCTTTCAAAGGATAACCGTTCGCAAGGATGAAAGGAGCCCCATGAATTCCCTGTCTCACCGGTTTTTACTTCTGACCGCCGCCCTCCTGCTCTTCGCCGCGTCCGACACCCCGGCAGGCCCCGACACCTGGACCTCCCTGGACGGGCCGCTCGGCGGCTCGATCCGCTGCTTCGCCGTCTCCCCCGCGGCGCCGGACACGATCTACGCGGGAACGCCGTTCGGCGTCTACCGGAGCCTGACCGGCGGGGGGAACTGGGCCCCGGTCAACCGCGGCCTCGCATCCCGGAACATCTACAGCCTGAGCGTCCACCCGTCGAATGCGGGCATCGTCTTCGCCGCCGCCTACTACGGCGGCATCTTCCGGTCGTTAGACGGCGGCGCGACCTGGGCCCGGTGTACCGAGGGCCTCACGGGCACCTGGGCCTCCCTCGTCTGCACCCACCCGCGGTCTCCCGGGATCGTCTTCGCCGGCATCGACGGGTCGGGCTTCTTCCGCTCCGCGGACAACGGGGCCACCTGGGCCCCCGTCGGGGCGGGGCAGGTCGCCAACGCCCGGTCCATGGCCTTCCACCCCACCAACCCGTCGCGGGTCTACGTCGGCACCTCCTCCGCCGGCACGTTCCGCAGCGACGACGGCGGCGTCACCTTCACGCCGCTGGGGGCCCTGCCGTCGGGCTCCGTCCGCGCCCTCGTGCAGGACCCCAACGACGCCGCCCGCCTCTGGGCCGGGATCTACGGGCAGGGGGTCTATCGCAGCGTCAACGCGGGGGACACCTGGGAGATCGCCAGCACGGGCCTGGACGGGAGCACCCTGTGGTCCGTCGATGCGGACCGTTCCCAGTCGGGCGTCCTGGTGGCGGCCGGGGGCGGCAAGGGGGCGTACCGGACCACGAACGGGGGCGACACCTGGACCCCCCTCGGCGGGTCGCTGGCCGGCGGGACCTTCTTTTCCGTCCTCGGCCACCCGACCGTCGCCTCCCGCTTCTACCTCGGGGGCCTGTCCGGCGAGGGGGCTTTTCTCTCCACCAACCAGGGGGAAAGCTGGACGCCGGTGAACAGCGGCCTGACGGCCCTGGACCTCTGGGCCCTGGCGGTCGCCCCGACCCCCTCCCCGACCGTGTACACCTCCGGTTCCCACCGGCTTTACCGGAAAGAGGAGAGCGGCCTTTCCTGGACCGAACTGCCCCAACCCGGAACGGGCCCCTGGGTCAGCGAGATCCTCGTGGACCCCTCCAGCCCATCGACCCTCCTGGCCGGGACCGCCGGCGAGGGGGTGTTCCGAAGCATCAACGGCGGGAATACCTGGAGTGCTTCCAACACGGGCCTGACGGTCCTGGACGTGGCCGGCCTGGCCCGGGCGCCCTCCGACCCGCAGGTGATCTACGCCCCCGCGGGGATCGGAAGGGTCTTCCGAAGCACGGACGGCGGCGCCACGTGGACGGATGCGTCCGCCGGGCTCACCGACCAGGCGCCGTCCCGGCAGGTGGTGGTGGACCCCGCCAACCCCGCCATCGCCTACCTGGCCCAGGATTCCTACGGGGTTTTCCGGACCGCCGACGGAGGGACCACCTGGACCAGCGTATCCACCGGCATCGACTGGCTTTTCGTCTCGACCCTGGCCCACCACCCCACCCAGTCCGGAACCGTCCTGATCGGGACCCGGGGATCCGGCATCTTTCGGACCACCAACAGCGGGGCTTCCTGGACCGGCTGCTACCAGGGGCTGCCCGAATCGGTCATCGTCAACCACATCCTCTACGACCCGGATTACCCGAACCTCGTCTACGCCGCCACCAACTTCGGGGTGTACCGGAGCCTCGACAGCGGCACCCGCTGGGCCCCCTGCAACGAGGGCTTCCCCGCCGACTCCGTCCCCGTGGTCAACCGCCTGGCCTTCCACCCGACGGACCCGGCCCGGGTCTACGCCGCCACCGACTCCCTCGGGGTGCTGACCTTCACCCGCCTGAACCACCTCGTGGCCGCCCACGTGGTGGGGTCGACCCTGTGGTCCACCCGGCTGAGCCTCGTCAACCCCGGGACCACGGCCGCCTCGGCCCAGCTCCGGGCCTACAGCGCCGCCGGGCAGCTCCTGGAAACGGTGAGCCTGCCGGCCCTCGAGGCCAAGGGGCACCTCGACGCCACCGCCGAAGACCTCTTCACCCCGGCGACCCTCGCCCAGGACCTCTGGGTGGAAGTGGGTTCCGACGGCTTTCTCCAGGGCACCCTGGACTTCGGCACCACCGACGGCCTGGCCCTGACCGCCATGCCCATGAACGCCTCCGCGGGCGTGGAGCTGGTCTTCCCCTACGTTTACATCTCGGCCGCGGCGGGTGGCAGCTTCTACACGGGGCTCACCGTGGTGAACCTGGAAGCCGCCGAGGCTGCCCTGCACCTGGAAGCCTACGACGAGAACGGGGTCAAGCTGTCCGAGCGCGACGAGACGCTGGCCGGCTACGGGAAGTACGTCCGCCTGGTGGACCAGGCCTTCCCCGGGGTGGCGGACCCCAACACCATTCGTCTCGTGCGGGTGACGTCCGACCGCCGTCTCGCCGGTTTCGAACTCTTCGGCAAGTGGGGCGAGATGGGCGTGGCCGGGCTCCCCGCCGTCTCCCTGGCGCTCGCCGCCGCGAAAGGCGACGGCACGGCCCCCGAGCCGATGGCGGCGGCCGCCTCCGAGACGATCTACTACCCCGAGATCCTCGGGAACTTCGATTACTACACGGGAGTGACCTTCTCCAACCTGGGCACGGCCCCCATGACGGCCACCACGGACCTCTACGACGTCTCGGGGAACCGGATCGGCGGCGCCGACTGGGCGGTGGCGCCCTTCCAGCAGGTCACCCGCGAGGTCTGGGCGGCCGCGGGAATGCCCCCCAACGCCTTCGCCTCCTGGATGAGGGTCACCGCCGACGGCCGCCTCTCGGGGTTCGAACTGGTCCTCTCCCGCTCCGGGAACTTCCGCTTCGACGGGTTGAACGCCCCCCGGTTCCCCTCCCGCAAGGCCTGTTTCCCGGCCCTGTTCGCGGGGGCGGGGTGGAACACCGTCCTCAAGTCCTACAACCTCGGGACCGCCACCGTGACCGTCACCGTCACGGGCTACCGTCCCAACGGCACGGTGGTGGGCGTCTACAGCCAGCCCGTCGCGGCCCGGATGCGGCTGTTCATGACCCTCAACGACCTGTTCCCGGGATCGGTCGCCGACGTCGCCTGGTTGACGGTGGAAATCCCCTCGGGGATCATGATCGCCGACCTGCTGGCCATGTCGCAGGACAACAATCGCCTGGTCTTCTTCCCGGGGCAGTCGATCCCCTGAGCGCCATTTGACCTCCAGGGCAAGGGAGGAGAACAGCAGGCGGGTCGATCCCGGCCCTGAGGAGGCAATACGGTCCAGATTCTCTAAGATGCTTCAGCGGGCAACCGCCAACGCACTCGGAGAAAACATAAGGGCATAAGGAGAAACGGCTCCACCGGCTCATATGCCATGATCATCTCTTCTTCGACGATGGATGCTGATTCTCAACTTTCGTTCGATCTGGCACTTTCGTCATTTCTTTTCTTGACATTTGTTTCACAAAGCGATATATTTTTCTCAGTCGCAATCCAATGGTTCTGAGAGGAAATTATGAGGAATAATCCCTTTTCTCCGGGCTGTGTTCTTCTTTTCACCACCTTTCTTCTCACGACGACCGCCATCGCCGGGAACGACCGGGGCCTTCCCTCGGAAGCTGTCTTCCCGGAGTCCTGCGTAGAATCGGAGCATGAAACCGTGGTTACCAACCTCATTGCAGCCCATGTCACCGGCGGCATGGGATGGAAAACTCGATTAAGTGTTGGGAACCTCAGTTCGACAGCCTCTTCCTCGTTGCGATTCGATGCTTACAATCAGACCGGCCAGTTGATAGAATCCAAGACAGTTTCCCCCATCGTGAAACTGGGCAGGTTCTCAGCTTCAGCCGACGAACTGTTTTCCGTGAATACTCTGCAACAGGATTTTTGGGTGATGGTTGTCTCGAACGGTCCTGTTATGGGAACCCTGGACTTTGGCACGACCGACGGCCTGGCCTGGACTTCTTTGCCTATGCCGAAGACGGGTTCAACGGAACTCTATTTCCCTTACGTATATGAGACCAACGATAGCCTGTATTACACCGGAATCACTCTTGTAAACCTGGAAGAAGCGACTGCCAGCATCAGAATGGAAGGCTATTCAGAAAACGGCACAAAGATGGGGGAGTACAGTGTGGTGATGCCTTCGCATGGAAAAATCGTGCGCCTGGTCAGCCAGATCTTTCCTGGCGGGCTTTCGTCCTCCATCCGGCAGGTGAAGGTGTCTTCAGACAAACGACTGGCCGGGTTCGAACTTTTTGGCCGCTGGGATGTAAAGGGGTTGGCCGGGCTCCCTGCCATTCAGGGGAGCGTTGCAGGACATCCAGCTTCAAATGGCGACCATGGCGTGATGTCCGAAGACAGAACGCTCTATTACACTGAAACTCCGAAGAACGTCGATTATTACACCGGGGTGACGTTTACAAACCTCAGCTCTTCAGCATTTGCAGCGACAGTCGAGATATTCAACCAACAGGGTGACCGCTTCGGAATGAAAACCTGGGACTTGGCACCTTATCAACAAGTCACTCGAGAGATATGGGATTCTGCGGGGACTGAACCCCATCCTTTCCCCGCCTGGATGAAAGTCACCGCACCGGGACGCCTCGCCGGCTTTGAATTGATGTTAACACGTATCGGAAACTATCGTTTCGAGGGAGTCTCCGCACGCTCCGCAGCGCAGACGATCGCGTTTCCTTCCGTGTTTATTACCCCAACTTCGGTGTATATCCGTGTAATCAATCCTGGCCCCGAAACGGTAACAGGCGTGCTGATCGGGACGCAATACATGAATAACGAAGACTCCTTTCCTTTTCAAGTTGACACTTACACATTTGAAATTCCGCCTCATCGGATCATCTTCTCTCGAGAACAGATGAGCCCATTATTCCATATCATGCAATCCAGTTCACCGGTTCTGGCAGACATTTACCAGGTCTCCCCCGATGGGCAGAACCTCGTTATCCTCGAGGGGCAGCCTGTTGAGTGAAACGATCGGGGGGCCTCTATTCCTCCCTAACCAAGTCCGGATCCACAACTGACAACGATGTGTTTAAGCATCTGGAAGCTCGGGTCAAGGCTGCAAACTCCGCGCTGACTGAGGTGAGTGAAGCCCTCTCACAATCGTTCGCTATCGTCAACCGCCCTTGTCAAATCCGACCTCATGTGTTAAGTTATGCAGGCTTTTGTTTGGGGACACAATGGCTGATCGATCGTTCGGCACCCTCGACTTCGACGCCTATCTACGAGAGCGCGGGCTCAGCAGGGAATCCTTCTCAGATGAGGACCTGGAGGACCTGCGCACCTGCGCCGGGTGCTGCGCCGGGCTGGACGAGTCCTGGGACCGATTCTACCGGCGCTTCGGGCCGTTCATGCGGCTCACCGCCTCCCGGCTCTTCCGCAACGCCGACCGGGCGGAGGACCTGGTCTCGAACCTCTTCGTGGAACTCCTGGAAAAAGGGAAAATCCGCCAGTACAACGGCCGCGGCAGCGTGCGGGGCTGGCTCCGGACCGTGGTGGTCAACCGCTTCCTGGACGACCGCCGCCGGGACGCCCGCGCCCGCCTCGACTCCATCGAGGACGTCGTGCTCCCCCAGCCGGCCTGCCAGGAGGAGGGCTGCGAGAAGTACTTCCGCAAATCCGTCCTGGAGGGGATCACCGGCCTGCTGGAGGACACGCTCGCCAGGCTGCCCGCGTCCCGGGCGGGCTTCGTCAACCTCTACTACTTCCAGGACGCCACCCTGGCGGAGGCGGCGGGGCGCCTCGACGTCCACGAGTCCACGGCCTGCCGGTGGAACGTAAAAATCCTGCAAAAAGTGCGACGGGACATCGTCCACTACATGGAACGCAAACTGGGGTGGTCCTCCCGGGACATCGGCGATTTCCTGGAACGGTGCATGGGCTACCTGGCCAACCGGCTCGAGAAGGCGCGCCGCTCGATTTTCCCGGAGGGTGACGCCCCGTGACGACGCGGGGGGGCGGCCGGCCGCCGGCACCGCCCCTCCAACGGGTGAGAGAGATGAAAACGCGCGAACTCCAAACCTTCCTGAAACACCTGCTCCCCACCTTCCGGGGAACGGCGACGGGATGTCCCGACGAGAACGCGCTGACCGCCTTCCTGGAAGCCGACGACCGGGGCCGCCGCCCCGACGCGGCCCTCCGCCGGCACCTTCTGCGCTGCCCCGCCTGCCTGGAGAAGGCGCTCCTCCTGGGCGAGCTGACGGGCACGCGCGTCCCGCTCCGGGCGGAGGGGTTTTTCGGCCGGCTCTGGGAGAGCCCCGCCCTCCGACCGGCCCTCTCCGGCGCCCTGGTGGTCCTCCTGGCCGCCGCCGTCTACTTCGGCGGAATGGTGCCCACCTTCGAGAAGAACGTCCTCGAGCCCTCCGCGCCCGAGTCCGCCCTGCCGGCCGGGGCCCTGGCGGAAGCGCCGTTCGCGCCCCCCGAATCCCCCGCCGCCGCGGCGGGAACCACCGCTCCCGGGCCGGCCGCTTCGGCGGAGAAATCCCGTTTCCAGGAGCCCGGCCTTGCCCCGACGGCCCCGCCGCCGGTCAGCCAGGCCCGGGAACAGGGGGCGGCGGTCCCCTTCGCGCCCGCGATGGCGGACCGGGTCGGCAGCCAGGCGGTCCCGTCACCCCCCCCGTCACCGGCCCCGGAGAAATTGAAGGAGGAAGAGGCGAAGAAAGACTCCACCGAGACGGCGGAGGACAACCTGGGCGCTTTCGCCCCGGTCCCGGACCGCCGGGCCATCGCCGGGGCCCGGCCCGAAGCGGCGCCGGTCCGCGGCGCCGAGGGGGCCGCCCGGGCCCGGGACGACGCGCCCGCGGCGACGTCGGCCCCGCCCGTCGCGAAGTCAGCCGTCTCCCGGACCCACCCCGCGGCACCCCCGGCGCCGGCCCCCCAGCCTCCGGGGGCGGGCGCCGCCACCGGGGCCGGTGGACAGGCCGGCCGCACCAACGAATTCGCCCGATCCAAGGGCCAGACGGAACGTCCGGATGAAGCCGACCGCGACGGGAAGGCGGACGACGCGCTGCGACGCCTTCTGGAAAATTTGTGCCGGAAGGTCCGCGCCAGTTCCGTCCGCATCGAGTGGCAGGGACGGACCTGTTACGGCGCAGACGGCTACCTGGTCGAAAGCGGCTTGTGTGACCGCGAGATTCGCGAGGTGAAGCAGCGAAAGGCGCCCCGGGAGGCGGTCGATCGGAAGGAGCGCGAGATCCGCCCGTTCAAGGGCGTATTCGTCGCCGAAGGCCATACCGCGATCCTGTACGTCGAGTGACGCCGGCGCACCCGGCGCCCCGGTACACCCCGTGGCCCTTTCGAATCCCGCCCGGCATCACCGGGGCCTGGTGTTCACCCGGGTACGATTCACCGCTTGATTCGAATCATTGACGGCAAGGAGGACGACATGGGCGTGCGCTGCGCGATCGGGTTCTGGCTCGGGGTGATGTGCCTGGTTTCGGCCTTGGGCGCGTCGTACGAGAGGGGCCAGAAGGTGGAGGTGGAGTGGCACGGGACCTGGTACCCCGCGGTGGTCATCGAGGTCGGCCAGGGCCAGTGGAAGATCCACTACGACGGCTACGGCGACGACTGGGACGAGTGGGTGGGGACCGACCGGATCAAGCCGGCGGGGTCGAAGCCCGCCCGGCAGGTCACCGAGACCCCGAAGGCGGCGTCCACGGGCAAGAGCGGCTCGGAGGGGGGAGGCGAAATCACGATCCGCCAGGGCGGTTCCATCTGGGCGTCGGTGAGCGCCAACGGCACCATCCGCGTCCAGGGGAGCATCGTGGGGGAGATCGGCAACGACGGGACGGTCCGCAAGTCCGGCTCGATCGTCGGCGCGGTGGAGAGCAACGGCACCATCCGGAAGTCCGGCATGATCGTGGGCGAGATCGAATCCGGCGGCACCCTCCGGCGGAGCGGAATGATCATCGGCGCCATCGAGGGCGACGGGACCCTCCGGAAGGACGGCTCCATCTGGGGCTCTGCCGCGTCGTGCTGCGGCTCCCACGCCGCCCGGCGGAAGGTGGCCGCGGTCCTGGCGTTCTTCTCCGACGCGTTCGGGTTCTGACCCGGCCCCGTCAGCGGGCGGCCGGCTTCGGGTCGCCCTCCGGCGCGTTCGACCGGCGAAGTTTCTTCATCAGCGGGGAGATGATCTCCATGGCGGCGGGGAGGTCCTTGCGGATTCGTTTCATCTCGCCCGTCAGGGCCTTGAGCGCCGCCTGGTATTCCGGCCGGACCTTGGCCGCGAGGCTCTCCTCCTCGGCATCCGAGAGCTTGGGCATCAGCGCGAAGGTCTCGTTGATGGTCTTCATGGCGTCGGTCAGACGCTCCACCTCGGGGAGGACCGCCTTGGCCGACGCCACGTCCTTCACCTTCCCCAGCACGGCCGCCAGGTCCTTCATCCGGCTGAAGGAGGCCCGCAGCAGGCCCTCCCGGTCCGGGGGCAGCCCATCGGCCGCCGAGGACGCCGCGGAGGCAGGGGAGGCGCCCGGGGCAGCCGAGGCCGTCGCGGTCGTCTGAGGTGCGCCTGCCGGCTGGGTTTCGGTCGCGGCAGGCCCGGGCGCCGCGTCAACCGTCGGGGCCGCGGCCGGGGTGCCCGGCTGGGCGGGATAATCTTCGGGCAGGGACGTCCCCCCGCCGCACCCGGCCAGGAACAAAACGAGCAACGAACCGAAAAGCAACATCCGCATGGTCTGACCTCTTCGTGTGAATTCCCGCTTCGCGGGCCCGCGCCCGGGGCACGGTCGAACGGGCATTGTCTTCCCCCGGCGCCCCGCTGTCAAGCCAATTGATGACGTCGGTCAGGACCGTTTGAACGACTTCTCCACGTCACGGACGTGGAGACGGAGCACCACGGGGCGGCCGTGGGGGCAGGTGGTGGGGTCCTCCGCCTCGCGGAGGTTCCCGACGATGTGGGCCATCGTCTCCGGCGACAGGGGGTTGTTGATCTTGACCGCCGCCCGGCAGGCGAGCCCCGCCGCCAGGCGTTTTCGGACGTCGTCCACGGAGAGGGCGTCCGGGGTGTCCTCCAGGCGCGTCAGCAGGTCCTGCAGCAGCGCCTCGGCCTCGCAGTGGCCGGCAACCGCCGGGACGGCCTTGACCAGCGCATCCCGCGGGCCGAAGCGCTCCACCTCGAACCCGTTGGCCCTCAGTCGCGCTTCCAGGGCGTCCCAGATCTCGGCCTGGTGAGGGCTCAGGGAAACGTTCACCGGCAGGAGCAGGTTCTGCCGGACCACCGCCCCCTGCCGGACCTGGGCCAGGAACTCCTCGTAGAGCACCCGCTCGTGGGCCACGTGCTGGTCGATGAGGACCAGTTCCTCCCGGCTGACCGCCACGATGAAGCTCTCCCGCCACTGGCCGAGGACGCGCCAGGGGCTCTCTCCCACCGGCGTCCGCGGCTCCTCCGGGGGCGCATCGGGCCGGTGTACCGACACCCCCGGTTCCCGGAAACCGGGGAGCGGCGCGGGAGCCCCGCCGGGCCACGGCCGGGAGAGGATTTCCCGCACCCGGTCCATCCGGGCGGCGACGGGGTCCGGCGTATACCCTGACTCCCGGGGGGTCTCCGTGCCGGCGTCCTCCCCCCGGGCGGGGAGAACGTCCTCCGGGACCGGCGGGGGCCCCGCCGGCGGGAACGGAGGGGGCACCGCCAGGCCGGCGAAGGACTTCCCGGCCCGGAGCGCCTCCGCCATCACCCGCGTCAGGGTGTCCTGGACGCGCCACCCGTTCCGGAAACGGACTTCCGTCTTGGCCGGGTGGACGTTCACGTCGATCTCCTCGAAGGGGATGTCCAGGAACACCACCGCCGCGGGGTACGTCCCTCCCGGGATGATCCCCCGGTAGACGGCGTTCAGGGCGGAGGACACCACCCGGTCCCTCACCATGCGGCCGTTGATGAAGAAGTACTGCCCCTCGGTGGAGGACGCCTTCCGGTGCGGCGGCGACAGGAGCCCGCGGCAGGCGAGGTCCGCCCCCTCGTACCGGAACGGGACCATGTCCCGCTGAAAGCTCTCGCCAAAGACCTGGAGGACCCGCTCGTCGGCGGCCTGCACCGGCGGGGCGTCCATCACCGTGCGCCCGTTGTGAACGAGCGTGAAGAAAACCCCGGGCCGGGCCAGGGCGTAGTGGGTCACCAAGCGGACGAGGTGGGCCGACTCGGTGGCGTCGGAGCGCAGGAACTTGCGGCGGGCGGGGACGTTGAAGAACAGGTCCCGGATGGTGATCTCCGTCCCGCCGGCCCAGGCGGCCTCCCGAACGTCCTTCACCTTCCCGCCGTGAATATCCACCTGGGTCCCCGGCAGCTCCGGCCGGCCCCGGGGGGCGGTCTTGAGGGTCAACCGGGACACGGAGGCGATGGACGGCAGGGCCTCCCCGCGAAACCCCAGGGTCCGGATGCAGTCCAGGTCGGAGGCCTCCCGCAGCTTGCTGGTGGCGTGGTGCTCGAAGGCCAGGAGGGCGTCGTCGCGGTCCATCCCCTCGCCGTCGTCCCGGACGCGGATCAGGTCCTTCCCGCCCGCGCGGGCTTCCACGTCCACCCGCGCGGCATCGGCGTCGAGGGCGTTCTCGAGGAGTTCCTTGACCACGGAGGCGGGGCGCTCCACGATCTCGCCCGCGGCGATCCGGTTTGCCAGGATGTCGGGCAGCACCTTGATTTTCGCCATGTTTCCCCCGACCTGATTGATTATAACGCCCTGGGCGGGCGGAAGGGAGATTAGAGCACACCTGCCGTTTCACCGCAAGGGGTCGGGAGGGTTGAGCCCCTGGCCCGGGGGCGAAGCGGCGACGGGGGCGGGAGCAATGGGACTTATGGGAGTTATGGGAGCTATGGGACTATGGGAGCTATGGGAGTTATGGGAATTATTGGGAATTATGGGGGTTGTGAGATTTATGCAATATGACGCCCCCGCTAGAAGCCCTTCTCTCTCTCAACGGCACGGAGGCACAGGGAAACGGCGTCTCCGATCACGGTCAACAGGCCAGACGCCATCTCCTTCCTCCTGTCTCCCGACGACGCCTCCTGGCGGCTGCCTCCCCCTCCTGCCACCTGCCTTCTGGATTCTGGATTCTGGATTCTGGATTCTTCGGCGGTTGCCCGCCGCGGGCAGCGCGATTTTTCAGGCAGGGGGGAACCACTCCCGAAGGCGGTCGGGGCGCCGGAGGACATGCCGCCAGATGCCCCAGGCGACCCCGGAGCGGTCGCACGAGGGGAGATGCCGGCGGTAGCGTTCCCGGAGTTCCGCCGGTGCGTTGGCCATGAGGAGCGGGAGGGCGGCGTGGTCCAGCATGTCCACGTCGTTGAAGTTGTCGCCGAAGGCGGCGGTTTCCGGGGGGCCGACGCCGAGCATCCGCCCCACCCGCTCCAGGGCGTCGCCCTTGGAGACCCCGGGGGACATGACGTCCAGGAGGGAGAGGTCGCGCTGGGCGTACTCGGTGACGAGCAATTTGACGTCGTCGCCGAACCGCCGGGCGACGGCGCCCTCGAGCCGGCGGATCTCCCCCACCCCGCCCGTGAAGAGGACCTGGAGGATGTCGTCCCGTCGCAGGCCCTCGAAGCGGGAGAGGAGCCGGACATCGTTCCAGCCCTCGGTGAGGTAGCGGTCCAGCCGGCAGTGCTGGGCGATGCCGTCCTCGATGAGCACGGTCCCGCCTCCGTCAGGTTCGCAGAAGAGGATGGGGGAGAACCCCGATGCCCTCCCCAGGCGAACGACCTCGCGCGCCAGGCGAAAGGGGAGCGCCTGGTGCCAGACCAGGTGCCGCCCGCCCAGCTCCTTGATCACGGCGCCGTTCTGGAAGACCATGAGGCCGTCCAGGCCCAGTTGCTCCGCGTAGGGCACGCCCATGCTGAAGCGGCGGCCGGTCACGGGGACGACGTGGATTCCGTCGTCCAGGAGGTCGCGGACCGCGGCCCGGTTGGCGGGGGAGACCCGGTACCGGGAATCCAGGAGGGTGCCGTCGAGATCCACGGCCACCAGGCGAATCCGTTCAGGGAAGGGCGGGACGGGGTTCGGGTTCATTCCGGTCCGTTTCCAGGAAAAGTGAGGCGGTCGCAAAAAGTCCCATCGCCTTCCGGGTGATGGCTCAATCAATGGTTTTACAACCGCGTTCCCGTTCGATTTCCGTCTTTTCGCAAGGCCGTCGACAGCGGCTGTCCCCGGAGCCGGCGGCGGCCCCCGGGATGAAAAAAAAGCCGGTTCGGGGAACCGGCTTGCAAGGTTCAGGGAAGGAAGCTCAGCGTTTGCCGCCGTGAAAGACGACGCCGAAGCCGAAGCGGAACACGTTGGCCTCGAGGAGGTCGGTCTGGCGGATGTAGTCGAACTGGATCGCACGGATGGAGACCAGGTCGTTGCAGAGGATGTCGAGGCCCCCGCCGAAGCCGTAGCAGAACTTGGTCATGGCAGCCGATGACACCGCATCGGCTACGCGGTTGTGAGCCCAGCCCACGAAGCCGCGGACGAAGGGGGCAAAACGCTCATGCCGCGCAGTGAACTGAGGGCCAACGAGGACATAATAGGTAGAGAAAGAAGAATTCTCTGAATAACTTTCCTTACTGTAACTGAAATCGACCAGAACCCCGACGTTTTTATGGGCATAACCACAGGCCGAGAGCCCGATACCCCATGGCATGTTATCTTTGAATGTGGTCCCTTCATCGTTGAAGCGCTGGAAGGTGTACCCGGCGTAGAAGTCGAACATCGGGTGGTCCGCGGCCGGGAGGGCCGCGAAGCACGTCAAGAGGATCCCCGCGAAAAGCAGCAGTTTTTTCATAATATACCTCCGAAAATATGGTGTTTTTTGATCTATTACATGATCAATTCTATCGGTAGATTCGAAGATGTCAAGAGAAAAGCGAGCGGAGTCCTCCGTGAACTGTAAAAAAAAAGCCGGCCCGAAGGCCGGCTTGTCAGGATCGCTCGAAAAACTAGCGGGCGTTGAACACGATGCCCACGCCGAAGCGGAACACGTTGCCCTGGACGATGTCGCCGGTCTGGCGGATGTAGTCGACCTGGGCCAGGCGGAGGGACACGTTGTCGCTCACCTTGACGTCGATGCCGCCGCCCACGCCGTAGGCCAGCTTGTCCTCGCTGCCCTCGTACCAGGCGTGGCCGTCATAGAGCGCGGCGGACACGCGGCCCCAGCCGAACAGGACGCGGAAGAAGGGGGTCACGTTGTCGTTTTCCACGAAGCGGAACTGGGGGCCGCCGAGGAAGTACCAGGTGGCCTGGTTGATGTCGCCGTCGGCCCAGTGCTTGCTGGTCCAGCTGAAGTCAGCCACGAAGCCCACGTTCTTGTGGAAGTAGTAGCAGCCGGAGAAGCCGACGCCCTTCCAGGCCGTCCAGCCCTCGTCCAGGGCGGAGGGAGCGTAGTGGGTCAGGGTCCACCCGCCGTAGAAGTCGAACTTGGAGTGGTCCTCGGCCACGGTGAAGGCCGAGAAGGCAAGCAGGGCGGCGAAAACGAACAGTACTTTCTTCATAAGAAACCTCCAAAAATATGTTTTACCTTGCATTCAATTCAACTCAACACTCAACTAGGCAATTTAGTCCAAAGAAGCATTCAATGTCAATGAAAATCTGATCGCGTCAAGCAGAGGCTCCCCGGACTGCGTTCGCCGGCCGCACTCGCCCCCGCCGGCGGGCGGCCGTTGCGACGGAGTTGGTCGGTCCCGCACGTCAGGCGGGCGCCGGCCCGCCGAGGGGCAGGGTCACCCCGAACTCGGCCCACGCACCCTCCCGGGAGTCGATGGCCAGGGAACCGCCGTGGCGCTCGAGGATCTCCCGGGTGATGTAAAGGCCGAGGCCGGTCCCCCCCGCCCGTCGCCCGGCCGGGGTCCGGGGCCGGAAGAACTTCTCCCCGAGGCGGGCGAGGTCGGCCGGAGGGATGCCCTCGCCTTCGTTCCACACGTCGATGCGGCAGTGCCCCGCAGCGCACTCCCCGAGCCGGATGCGCACCTCGCCCCCCGACCGCCCGTACTTCACGGCGTTGCCCACGAGGTTGAAGAAGACGACCCGCAGGAGGTTCGGGTCCGCCTCCAGGTCGACTGACTTGACCGCCTCGTCGACGGACAGGCGCATGTCCTTGATCTCCATGCTCCCCGCCAGTTCGTGGCAGGCGGGCTGGAGGGCGTCGTACCAGAGGTTCATGGCGACCCGGCGGACCTCCATGCGGTCCTTTTCGATCCGGGAGAGGTCCAGGTAGTTCCGGATGATGTCCCGGAACCGGTCCAGGTACTGGAGCAGCGAGGCCAGGCACTCCTGCTCCTCCGGGCCCATTTTCCCGCCGAGGGAGTCCCGGAGGGCGTGGGCGTCCATCACGAGGACCCCCACCATGTTGGACAGCTCGTGGGTGACGAAACTCAGCATCTCCATGTAGTTCCGGTTCGTGGCCTCGAGCTTGGCGTTGATCTCCTTGAGGCGGGTGTTGGCGTCCTTGAGCGAGAGGTCCCGCTCCCGGAGGGCGGTGACCATCCCGGTGAAAGCGTCGAGGAGTTCGGAGACCTCCCGGAAGTCCCCCGGCGCGGCGGGAGGCGGAAGTTCGAAGCCCCCCCCGCGCACCCCCTCCGCGGCGAGGAGGAGCCGGCGAAGGGGCCGGGTGAGGGCCCGGCTGAGCAGCCAGGACACCAGGACGGCCGCGAGGGCGCCCGCGGCGAACACTCCGGCCATCGCCGCGACCATGCGGTCACGGGTGTCCAGCAGCAGCTCCTCGAGAATGCCGACGTAGGTCATGCCGATCACCCGGCCGGACGGGTCGCGGATGGGAGCGTAAGCCGCGACGTACCAGCGATCCACCACCCAGGCCCGGTCGCTCCAGAGGTGCCCGTCCCTCAGGACGCGGTCGAGGACTTCCGCCGAGGCGGAGGTCCCGACAGCCCTCCGGCCCCCGGGGTCCACGACGTTGGTGGCCACCCGCCGCCCGCCCTGGAAAAGGGTCACCGTCGCCGTGGGCTTTCCCCGGAAGACGTGGGGCTCGATGACCCGTTCAGCCAGGCGGTCCACCCGGGGATTGTCGAAACAGAGGACCCGCCCCGCATAGACGACGGACCCCGGTCCGCCCGCGACGCCGGTTACCGCTTTCCAGGCCAGGCTGGCCAGGAGGACGCCCCGGTCGAACGGCGCCCCCGCCGCCGGGATGGCGCCGAGCCCGGCGCGAAGTTCCGCGGCACGGGCGGGGTTTTCCCGTGTCAGCTCGTCCAGCGGGACGAGAACGAACCCGCTTTCGGGCCCGCGCTCCCTCCACTGCCGGCAGAAGAAGGAGGAACCGTCCAGGGTAGCCGCCGAGAGAAAACGTTCCCCGCCGCCGGCACTCAGGTCCATCACCCCGCCGAAATCGAACCCTCCCGCACGGAAGGCGGCCCGAACCTCCTCCGTCACGCCGGCGCCCGGGCGCCCCGCCACCGCCGGGGCCAGGGCCGCCAGCAGCTCCGCGTCCGCCTCAATCCGGTCTCCGAGCACCTGCCGCACCGAGGCCAGCTTCTGGCTCACGCGGGCCTGGGCCTCCCCCCGGGCGAGCCGGTCGTGCCACTGCAGGGTCAGCAGCACGGCGGGCACGCAGAGCAGCCCGATCACGACGATGAAACGGAGGAATATCTTCTTCTGGAGGGTGGGTTGCATGGGCGGGTCCCCTGCCCCGTCCGCGGGCCGCTCGAAGCCCGGGTGCTAGAAGATCAGCGCGACGTCGCCGGCGCCTTCCCGGACCACCTCGGGAGTGGGGCCCGTCAGGTCCACGACGGTGGACAATTGAGGGAAGATCTCCCCGCCGTCGATCACCAGGTCGATCATCCCCTTGAGCCGGCTGTGAATCTCGCCGGGGTCCTGGAGGTTCTCGCCGTAGTGGGGGTTGATGGACGTGGAGATGATGGGGGTTCCCAGGCTGAGGGCCACCGCCAGGCAGATGTTGTTGGCGGGGATGCGGATCCCCACGGTGTGTCGCTTGGTCAGCATGATCTTGGGAACGATGTTGTTGGCCTCCAGGATGAAGGTGAAAGGCCCGGGAGTGGCCCGCTTCATGATCCGGAAAGCATTGTTGCTGATGGTGACGTAACGGCTGGCCATCTGGATGCTGTCGCAGATGAAGCTCAGGGGCTTGTGCTTGTCCTCCGCCTTGATGCGGTAGAGCTGGTTGATGGCCTTCTTGTCCAGGATGGAGCAGCCGACGGCGTACATGCTGTCGGTGGGATAGGCGATGACCCCGCCCCGGTTGAGGATCTCCGTCACGCTCTGGACGTGGCGGGGCTGGGGTTGGTGGGCGTTGATTTTCAGCAGCATGTTTTCCTCGGTTTCCCGGCGCGGGGCCTCGAACGGATCCGGCGGCGCACGTGCCGTCGTGAAACTTCATTCTATGCGCTTTGGCGTCAATTGTCAAAGGGAGATCGCGCCCGATCGCTCCTCACGCCCCATTCGCACGGTGGCCGAAAGAACCTGGCGCACACCCTCGCGCCCAGGGCCCCGGGTGGCGGGGCGGGGCCCGAGACGGACCCGGCCCGCCCCGCGGGCGGGGCGCCTAGTCGCGCTTTTTGCCCGACCCCGGCGGCGCCGGCATCGCCGGCCGCCAGTACCCGCCGTTGTTCCGGGTCACGTTGTCGGACATGTCCAGGTCGTCGGATTGATGGAGGTTCATGAAGTTGGCGTTGTTCTCCACCAGGTTCGCCTGGACCAGGACCTTGCTGCACCGGTCCAGGTAGAAAGCGTTGAAGGTGTTGTGGTGAATGTGGCACCGTTTCACCGTCAGGTCGTTGACCCCGACGGCGTGGACGCCTGACGCGCCGCAGCCGTTCAGTTCGCAGTTTTCCACCACGACGCGGGAGGAGTCCGAGACGTGGACCACCGCCCCGTGGCACTGGTAGTCCTTCAGGGGCGAGACGTGGCTCAGGGAAAGGTTCTCGAGGCGGATTCCCTCGCTCTCCGAGATCGCGATCACGTTCTGCATGACGTCGCTCACCCGGACGGCCGAGTTCCGGTCCCCCCGGATCGTGAGGTTTTTCCGCCCCTGCACCACCAGGCCCCGGGCCACCAGGTGCCGGCCCGAGGGGACGACCACCGTCCCGCCGTCGGGCGCCTGATCGACGAGGGCCTGGAGGTCGACCGCATCGGCCCCGGTCTCGTCGGGCACGACTTTCCGGCCCTTGTCGCCCCCCGCCGCGAAAGCGGCCAGGGCCGCCAGCATCCCCAGCACCGTCAGCATTCGTTTCAACATGCCTGCCTCCTTCAGAAAGTCTTTCGGCTGTCCAGCAACAGCGTCACCGGCCCGTCGTTGACCAGATGGACGTCCATCATGGCCTGGAACCTCCCCGTGGCCACGTCGGGCCAGGTTTCCCGGGCCAGGCGGACGAACTCCCCGTACGCCGTCTCGGCTCGAACGGGGTCCATGGCGTCGGAGTAGGACGGCCGCCGGCCTTTTCTGCAGTCCCCGTAGAGGGTGAACTGGGACACCACCAGCAGCCCGCCGCCCGCCTCGCGGAGGGAGCGGTTCATCTTCCCCTCCGCGTCGGGGAAGACCCGCAGGTCCAGGGTCTTGTTCAGGATGTAGTGCGCGTCGGCCGCCGTGTCGTCGCCGCGGATCCCCAGGAGCAGCAGGAGGCCGCGGCCGATGGCGCCTTCCACCGCCCCGTCGACGCTGACCCTCGCCTCGGACACCCGCTGCACCACGGCCCGCATGCACGCCCTCCCCGCCAGGTTCCCCCCGATGATACCACGGTCGCGGCCGGGAGTGAAGACTGCGGGCTGTACGGATCGCGGGGCCTGGTGTATACTCGCCCGCGTCAAAGGAGGCGCGGAAGACCATGATCCACTTCTTCAACACGGCCACGTTCGCGTTCCTGGCCCTCTTCCCCATCCTGAACCCCCCGGCCATGGCGCCCATCTTCCTCCAGCTCACCTCGCGCCTCGGGAACGCCGAACGCAACCGGGTCTCGGCCCTGATCGGGTTCTACACCTTCGTCCTCCTGACCAGCCTGCTCTTCGTCGGCGGCTGGCTCCTGAAAGTCCTGGGCATCTCCCTGCCGGTGATCAGCGTCGCCGGCGGCATCCTTCTCTTCCACACCGCGTGGACCATGCTCAACCGGGCGCCGAAGATGAGCGACGCCGAGCGGGAGGAGCTGGAGAACTACGGGGTGGAAAACGCCTTCTTTCCCCTCACCCTCCCCGTCACCGCCGGCCCGGGATCCATCGCCATCACCCTGACCCTGGTCCCCAACGGCAGCCTGGCCACCCTGCCGGTCGTTCTCGACTTCCTGGCCATCGCCGCCGGGATTGCCGCGGCATCCCTGACGGTCTTCCTGTTCTACCGCTTCTCGGGGCATTTCCTCCGCCGCCTGGGGAAGACGGTGAACGCCACCATTTCTCAGATCTCCGCCTTCATCCTCCTGGCCATCGGCGTCCAGATCATCTGGGGCGGCCTCCGGGAGCTTCTGAAGACCCTCAACTAGCCCCACGCAAAGTCCATCGGTATCGGTATCGGTATCGGTATCGCTATTCCCAACCCGGCTAATCCGGAAGCAAACCACGGATGGACACGGATGAACACGGATAGGCACGGACAAAACGGAACCGGGAGGCGCGATTTGCGTCGGGGACGCGACGCTCCGGCGGCCTGCGCGACGTGTTCCGCGGCCCGGCATCCCCGGGTGCGGCCTTCCGGTCCGGGGAGCAGCGGCCGGGATAAACCAGTCTTCCCCGCACCCTTTCAGGGTGACGGGCGTCCGCGGCGCCGCCCCGGGGACAAGACGTCGCTCGCAGAGGCAAACCCGCCCCGAAGGCGGCGGGAGCAAAGCATTCTTCCCATGTGTTACTCAATTTGACAAAAACGATGCCCTCGCAAATAGTCGGAAAGCGAGCGGGAAAGTGTCTGTAAGGCCTTTGGTTGAGCCATCACCCGGAGGGTGATGGTACTTTTTGCGACCGCATAAAACTATATCCTGAAGATCCTGCGATTTCCCCGGGCCCTCGCCCGGTAAATTGGCTTGGGAAGGCAGTCGGGATCGACGACGTGCTGGTGAAAACGCAGCCGCTAAAGCGCCTAATCCTATCACCCCCGCGGTCAGGCTCGAAATCGGGTTTCGAATTCCGAAGGGGTTACCCGATTGCGACTGCGATTGCGATAGCGATACCGATACCGATGCCGATGCCGATGCCGATAAGAGTCGCAGACAACCTGGGGGTTCAGACGAAGTTCGTGTCCCGGGAAATGTTGAGGATGTCCCGCAGCAGCGCGCCCGCGGTTTCACGGGAACCCGATGCCCCCCCGAACAGCGTCAACTGGCCGAGGGAATCGGTGTAGAAGGTGATGGCCTTGCACGTCCCGTTCACGGTGAAGAAGGGGTGCGTGGGCGTGATGATGGAGGGCTTGACCCGCATCCGGAGGTGGGGGCCTTCGAAGCTCGCCTTGCCGAGGAGCTTGACGGTGTTCCCCTGCCGCAGGCCGGCCTCGACGTGGGAGTAGTCCAGGCCTTCCAGGCCCTGCACCTGCATGTCCTTCAACTCGGCGCCCGGGTCCATGAACGCCTTGGCCAGGATGAGGGTCTTGAAGGCCGTGTCCCACCCCCCGACGTCGAACATGGGGTCGGACTCGCAGATCTTCATCTCGATGGCAATCTGCAGCTCCTCCTCGATGGATGATTTGTTGGCGATCATCTCGGAGAGCAGGAAGTTGGTGGTCCCGTTCAGGATTCCCTCGAAGCCGTAAATCTCCGCCCCGGCGAGGGCGATCCCCACGGTGTCCGCCGCGGGGAGGGCCGCGGCGGAGGCGCCGCCGAACTTGAAGGGGGTCCGGTGTTTCCGGGAGGTGGCCACCAACCGGTTGAAACCGTAGACCAGGGGCGCCTTGTCGGACGTGACCACGGGGACCCGTCGCGAGAGGAACTCCAGCAGCCACCCGAGGGCGGGCTCGGCGACGTCCCGGCGCGTGGGGAGCGCCTCGAGGACGACGTTGACCCCGGCCTCGAGGTAAGCGTTCACCAACCCGGCCGGGTCGAAGTCCCGGACGCCGCCCATGAGGTCGCCGGAAACGTTCTTGGCGAGCTTGAGCGCCAGCAACTCGCCGGCCTCGAAGCCGTCCGGCGAGATCAGCATCTCCGTGCGGTCACAGATGGCATGGACGCGGATGTCCTGGTGATAACGGACCTTGAGGTAGTCCAGTTTCTCGGGGAGCAGTTCGAGAAAACCCTGGATGACATTGCCGAAACCGATGACGCCGAGCTTGATTTGTTTCATGGCCAACTCCGTTGACGCTACTTTACACCGTTTCCCGGCGGGAATCAACCTCGACGGCTTTTCAAAAAGCCGGAAAGGGGAATGCCGCCGTGTTACAATGCCTCCCGATTCTGAGCCCGGGGAGGCACCATGGACCAGTTCATCATTCAGGGCGGCATCCCGCTGCGGGGCGACGTGACGCCCTCGGGGAACAAGAACGCCACCTTGCCGCTGCTGGCGGCCTGCCTGCTTACGGACGAGCCCGTCGTGCTCCGCAACGTCCCGGAGATCCAGGACGTCCGCTCCATGCGGGCCCTTCTGGGCAGCCTCGGCGCGTCGGTGGAGGCGGTCGGGGACCACGCATGGCGGGTCCGGGCCGCCAACCTCTCCCCGGCCGACCTCGACCCCGACCTCTGCCGGAAGATCCGGGCCTCCATCCTCCTCGCGGGCCCCATGACGGCCCGCTGCGGCGGGATGCGCCTGCCTCCCCCCGGGGGCGACGTCATCGGCCGCCGGCGCGTGGACACCCACATCCTGGCCCTGCGCGCCCTGGGCGCCTCCGCGGACTACGACCGCAAGGGCAAGGCCTTCCGCTTCCAGGCGGACCGGCTCACCGGCGCCGACATCCTCCTCGACGAAGCCAGCGTCACGGCCACGGAGAACGCGCTCATGGCCGCGGTGACGGCCCGGGGGACCACCACCCTGCGCAACGCCGCCTCGGAGCCCCACGTCCAGGAACTCTGTCACCTGCTGAACCACCTGGGCGCCCGCATCGACCACATCGGCTCCAACACCCTCCACATCGAGGGCGTCGAACGCCTTCACGGGGGGGACTTCACCGTCAGCACCGACTACCTGGAAGTGATCAGCTTCGTGGGTGCGGCGGCGGTCACAGGCGGGAGCGTCCGGGTCCGCAACGCGGGGGTCCGCTTCCTGGACATGATCCGGCTGGTTTTCCAGCGCATGGGGATCCGGTGGGAGGTCGACGGGGATGACCTGCTCGTCCCCGCCGAACAGGAGCGCGTCATCGAAACCGACTTCGTGGGGGCGATCCCCGAGGTCTGCGTGATGCCCTGGCCCGCCTTCCCCACCGACCTCATGAGCCTCGCCATCGTCACCGCCACCCAGTGCCGCGGGAACATGCTGTTCCACGACTGGATGTACCCCAGCCGGATGTTCTTCATCGACAAGCTGGTGGCCATGGGGGCCCACATCGTCCTGTGCGACCCGCACCGGTGCATCGTGCAGGGGCCCACACGCCTCTACGGCGACAAGCTGGACAGCCCCGACATCCGGGCGGGCATGGCCCTCGTCCTGGCCGCGCTGGCGGCCGACGGCGAGTCGGTGATCCGCAACGTCACCCAGATCGAGCGCGGCTACGAGCGCATCGACGAGAAGCTGCGCCATCTGGGGGCGAGGATCGAGCGGGCGTGAACCAAGGCGCCAAAGGACGAAAGGACCAAAAGGACCTAAAGGACCCAAAGGACGGCGAAGGGCGAGACTCTTTGTTCTTCGCCCTTCGCCCTTTGCCCTCTGCCCTCTACCCTCTGCCCTTTGCCCTCTGCCCTTTGCCCTTTGACCTTTGACCTTTGACCTTTTTCCCCGTCCTTCGTCCTTTGGGTCGTTTTGGTCCTTTGGGTCCTTTCCGAATAGGCCTTGGGCTCAGAAGGCCTCGTGCGCGGTGCGGGCGATGATCTCGTCCTGCAGGGCCCGGCCCAGGTCGCAGAAGTAGTCGCTGTAGCCCGCCACCCGGACGATCAGGCCCGCGTGGGCGGCGGGGTCTTCCTGGGCCTTGCGGAGGGTTTCCGCCGTCACCACGTTGAACTGGAGGTGGTGGCCGTCGAGGCGGAAGTAGCCCCGGATCAGGCCCGCCAGGTTCGCGATCCCCTCCTCGCCGGCCAGGAGTCCCGGGGAAAACTTCTGGTTGAGGAGCGTCCCGCCCGTCTTGAGCTGATCCATCTTGGCGGCGGAGCGCACCACGGCCGTGGGGCCCTTCCGGTCGGCCCCCTGCACGGGGGAGATCCCCTCGGAGAGGGGTTCCCCGGCCCGGCGGCCGTCGGGCGTGGCGCCGGTCACCGCCCCGAAGTAGACGTGGCAGGTGGTGGGGAGCATGTCCACGTGGCAGCGGCCGCCGCGCCCGTTGGGGCGGCCGTCCACGGCCCGGAAGAAGGTCTCGAAGCACGCGCGCATCAGGTCGTCGGCCGCGTCGTCGTCGTTGCCGTAGCGCGGCGCCTTCCCGGCGAGCCGAAGCCGGAGGACCTCGTTCCCCTCGAAGTTGCGGGACAGCACCTGGGCCAGGTCCCCGAGACCGATCAGGCCCTGGTCGAACACCAGCGTTTTCACGGCGGAGAAGGCGTCCGTCAGGGTGCCGATGCCGACCCCCTGGATGTAGGTCGTGTTGTAGCGGGCGCCGCCGGCGTTGTAGTCCTTGCCTCGCGCGACGCAGTCGTCGATGAGGACGGAGAGGAACGGCGCCGGGGCGTACCGGGCGTAGAGACGTTCCACGATCCGGTTTCCCCGGGCCTTGACGTCCACGAAGTGCCGGACCTGTGCCTGCCAGGCCCGGAAGAAGTCGTCGAAAGCGTTGAAATCGCCCGGCTTCCCCGTTCGGAGGCCCAGCTGGCGCCCCGTCCGCGGGTCAAAGCCGTCGTTGAGCGTCAGCTCGAGGACCTTCACCAGGTTGAAGTACCCGGTGAGGATGTAGGCTTCCTTGCCGAAGGCGCCGGCCTCGACGCAGCCGCTGGTGCCGCCGTCCCGGGCATCCTCGATGCTCTTGCCCTGCCGGACCAGCTCCGCCGCCACGGCGTCGGCGTTGAAGACCGAGGGGAAGCCGAAGCCCCGCCGGATGACCCGGCAGGCGTGCCGGAGGAAGTCCTCGGGGGTCTTCCGGGAGATCTGGACGTTGGAGCTGGGCTGGAGGATCTGCATCGCCTCGATCACGTCCAGGATGACGTGGGAGAGGGGGTTGACCCCGTCGCCGCCGTCCCGGGTCAAGCCGCCGAGGGAGATGTTGGCGAAGTCCGTGTAGGTCCCGCTCTCCGCCGCCGTCACCCCCACCTTCGGCGGGGCCGGGTGGTTGTTGAACTTGATCCAGAAGCACTGCAGCAGCTCGACGGCCTCGTCGGGGGAGAGGGTCCCCGCCGCCGTCTCCGCCCGGTAGAAGGGGAAGAGGTGCTGATCGAGCCGGCCGGGGCTGAAGGCGTCCCAGCCGTTGAGTTCCGTGATGACCGCCAGGTGGCAGAACCAGTAGGCCTGCAGCGCCTCGTGGAAGCTTCGGGGCGCGTTGGCGGGCACGTGGCCGCAGACGGCGGCGATCTTCTCCAGCTCGGCGCGCCGGGCGGCGTCGGGCTCGCCCGCGGCCAGCTGCCGGGCCGCCTCGGCGTGCCGCCCGGCGTAGCGGATCACCGCCTCGCAGGCGATGTCCATGGCCCGGAGCTGGTCCCGGCGGTCGAGGGCCTCGGGGTCCGCCTCGAAGTCGAGGGCGTCGATGCGCTCCGCGATTTCCCGGCGGACATCCAGGAGTCCGCGCCGGTAAATCTTGCCGTCGGCCACGGTGTGGCCGGGCGCCCGCTGCTCCATGAACTCGGTGAAGACCCCGGCCTCGAAGGCTTCCTTCCAATCGTCGGGCAGCTCCCGGAAGATCCGGTCGCGCATGGAGCGGCCGGACCAGAAGGGGATCACGGTCTGGGCATAGGCCCGCAGGACGTCCTCCGACACCGCGTACCGGGTCTTCTCCCGGCTGCCCAGGATGCGCAGGTCGTCCAGGGAGTGGCAGGTCAGCTCCGGGTAGGTGGGCGTCGCCTTGGGGAAGGGCCCGCGTTCCCCGACGATCAGTTCCCCGGGACCGATGTAGACGGCCTTGTGCTCGCACAGGTGGCGAAAGGCCATCGCCCGTAGGACGGGAACGGGGTGCTTCCCCTCGTTCTCCCGGTAAAAACCGGTCAGCAGGAGGGCGCGCTCCGCCGAGATGGAGGGCTCGGCGTCGAGGCTCGCCTGCCGGAGTCGTTTCACCCGTTCGTTCATCGTTCCTCCTCCCGCCCAAGGCTGAAGTGGTTGTTTTTCGTCCATTGTTTCCCCCCACCTATCCTACACCGGTATCGGTATCGGTATCGGTATCGGTATCGCAATCGCAATCGCAGTCGGTATCGCAATCGCCGTCGCCGTTGCAATCGGTATCGGTTTCGTTTTCGGCGCCGGGACCACCGCCGAAGAGGTTTGGAATCATTTGCGACAGCGATAACAATAACGATTGCGACTGCGATTGCGATTTCCGATACCGATTTCCGATACCGATTCCGATACCGATACCGATTCCGACCCCGATAAATACGCCGAATCGGGAAGGTCAGGCGGGCGGCAAGACCACCGACACGCCGGAACGGCCCAGGATGTCCGCCGCCCGGGCCGGGTCCCCCGGGTCCGCCGCCCGCTCCGGCAACCAGGCGGTCTCCCGGCCGATCCGGGGGTATTTTAACACCCCCGCGGGGTTCCAGGGAAGAACGTGCACGGCGTGCCGCCTCCGGAGCGTCGACAGGAAAGCCCCGATGGCCGAGAGGTTGTCCTCGGTGTCCGTCACGCCGGGGACGAGGGGGACGCAGACCCACACCGGGCAAGGGTGGTTGTCCAGCATTCGGAGGTTTTCCAGGACCCGCCGGTTGGACACCCCGGTCAGCCGAAGGTGCGCCGCGTCGTCCATCACTTTCAGGTCGTACAGCACCAGGTCGCAGTGCTCCGCGACCGTTGCGAGAAGGGGACCCGGGGCGAAACCGCAGGTGTCCACGGCGGTGTGCAGCCCGAGCCGCCTCGCCTCCCGGAGGCAGTCCAGGAGAAAGTCGCCCTGGGCCAGGGGCTCCCCGCCGGAGAACGTCACCCCGCCGCCTCCCTCGTAGAAGACGGCGTCGCGGGCGGCGGCGGCGGCCACGTCCCCGCTGGTCATGGACGTCCCGGCGATCTCCCGAGCGCCGGCCGGGCAGCGTCCCACGCACCGTCCGCAGGCGGTGCAGGCGGTGAAATCGGTGACGACCCGCCCGCCTTCGCGCCGGATAGCCCCCAGTGGGCAGGCGGGGCCGGCGGCGAGACGGTCCGCCCCGGCTTCGCCCAGGCAGGCGCCGCACCCCGTGCAGCGGTTTTCCCGGCACAGGAGCTGCGGGCCTTCCGCCTGGCTCTCCGGGTTGTGACACCAGGCGCAGCGCAGAGGGCATCCCTTGAGGAAGACAGTCGTCCGTATCCCCGGCCCGTCGCGGGTCGAGAAACGCTGGATGTCGAAAACGATCCCCGTGCGGCTCACCGGAACACTCTCGTCTACGATCTCAGGACCGGCCTCGCGGCGGGCTTTGAAGCCGTCCTCCCCCTTGCTGGATCTTCCAACGCGAAGGCACTGAGGTAAAAAGAAGTTTTTGACTGAATCTGTTCGTGTGGTTCGGGTGGTTCGTGGTTTTTCAGTTTCATTCCGGCGAGGTCACTGGGCGATCTTCCGGGGTTTCCAGATGTCGATCACCCGGGTCCCGGAGGTGGCGTTGAGCTGTTCCCAGCGGTCGATGTGGAGGATCAGGTGGACCACCGCGGCGGTGGGCAGTTTCTCGAAACGCCCGGTGAGGAATTCCAGGAACTCCTCCATCCCGGTGTTGTGGCCCACCACGAGGACCTTGTCGATGGGGTCCGGGACCTTGTGGAGGGCGTCGAGGTAAGCCTGGGGCGCTCCCAGGTAGAGGGACTCGAGGTACTTGATCTCGCCGTTGAACTGGCACTTCCGCAGGACCGCCTCGGCGGTCTGACGGGTCCGCAGGGAGGTCGAGCACAGAACGTACTGGGGGGACAGGCCCATGTTCCGGATCAGCTTGCCCATGGCCGGCGCATTCTTGAGCCCCCGCTTGTTCAAGGGTCGTTCGGAGTCCGTCAGCTGGGGGTTGGCCCAGGCGGATTTCGCGTGTCGCATCAACACCAGTGTTTTCATCCCGTCTCTCCGGCCAGGCTCGCCGGTTCTCCGGCAAGGTGCGGGCGATTATAGCACGACCGCCGAAACCGGGAAGAAAAATTTCCATCGTAAAGAGCAGGGACCGGTCGGGGGCCGCGGAGCATTTTTCTGTTTCAAAGTTCACCCCGGTATGGTACAGTTCGGCTTCAGAACATGATGCGGAGACTAGAAAAGGGGCAGGGACCAACAACATGACCACCAATCCGACCTCCCTGGCGAAACTGTTCATCACGCTCCCGAACGGGAGCACCCAGGAGAAAGAACTCCAGGCCGTGGAATTCCGGATCGGGAGAGGTCCCCAGAACGACCTGGTGCTGGACGACTCCTTCGCGTCCACCCAGCACGCGGCCTTCCGCCTGGAAGCCGGCGCCTGGGTGATCCACGATTTCGGGAGCGCCAACGGCACCCGGCTCAACAACCAGCGGATCTCGGGCAGCCACCCCATCCAGACCGGCGACATCGTCCAGATCGGCCACACGAAGTTCGTTTTCACCCTGGGGCAGGGCGCCCCGGTCGTCCCGGCCGCCCCCGCGACCGGCTACATGCCGGTCGGCGGCCCTCCCGCCATGACCCCGGGCGGGACGGCGATGATGGGCCAGCCGGCGCCGTCCGGGCCCGGGCTGCACGTCACCACCGGCGCCGGGAAGGAGTTCGAGGTTCACCTCACGGGGACCTCCATCAAGATCGGCCGGGCCCCGCAGAACGACATCGTGCTGGACGACGGCTTCACCTCGACGTACCACGCCGAGATCCGCCCGGCCAACGGCGGGACCTGGCAGGTCACCGACATGGGCAGCAGCAACGGGACCAAGGTCAACGACCAGAGGATCGCCGGGTCGAGGCCCCTGCTCAGCGGCGACGTCATCCAGGTGGGCCGGGCGCGCATCGTCTTCACCGCCCCCCCCGCCGCGCCCGCTCCCCGGCCGGGGACCGCGGCCGTACCGTCTTTCGCGCCGCCCCTGATGCCGCCCCCCGGCTTCGGCGCCCCCCCTCACGGGGCGCCGCTGTACCCGGCGCCCGCGCCGGAGCCCACGGGGAGCGCCAAGGTCCCCCTCCTGGTGGTGGTGATGCCCACGG
>JAGNHB010000056.1 GCA_018001935.1 Acidobacteriota bacterium | reverse complement strand
GGGCTAGTCAAGAGGGAACTTGATATTGCAAGAATGATTTGTGAGGTGACCCCGGGCGTTCCGCGAGCTGATAGCCCGATCAGGGCGGGGTTAGATCATGCCAACTTTTTCCCTTGCGAAAGTGCTGTCGGGTGGGGCGGTCCGGAATAAGCACGGCGGAGCCGCTCGCGGAGGTCCGGGTTCGGCTCTTCCTCGATAGCCTTCCGGAGGAGAGGCTCGACGGCGGCGGGCCACCGGTCGCGCCCCCAGGCTTCCAGCACGCCCGCCGCGATGTTTCGGTTGCGGGTGACGGGGCTACTCAGGCCGGTTTCCACGAGCCGTACTCCCAGGCCGGGGTGGGGGCCGAGCGCCTGCAGCACTAAGTCGAGGCAGGAATGGGCCCGCCAGGCCGGGCCGAGGCCGAGTTCGTCGGCGGGCCCGGCGGCGATGGCCTCGAGCGGCAACGATTCCTCCGCGAAGGCGCAGGCCGCGGCCAGGCGGTCCGCACCGGCCTTCGACACCACCGCATACCACCGGCCCGGTTCCAGAGGCGCCTGTTTCAGCCGCTTCCAGTAGGTTTCCCAGGCGTCGATGCCCAGGATGTCGGCAGCCCGGGCTGCCTGCCAGAAGACGACGGGGTCGTCACTCCCCAGTCCTTCGGCCACCTCCGCCGGCCACCCGGGACGCCGGCGGAAATCGGCGCAAAGGCGGAGGAGGTCCTCCCGCCGTTCGGGCGTCCAGCCCCGTCCGGAGCGGTCCGTCCAGTCGGCTTTCTCCTCCTCCAGGAAGCCGCGGATCGTCTCCACGGCCAGGAAGTGGCGGAGGCCCCTCCCCCGCGGGCCCAGGTGCCGCAGGTAGAGTTCCGCCGCCTCCGCACCGTCGGCGTAGTCGTCCATCCCTTCGGCGGGACCGCCGACGACCAGGGCCTCCAGGAGGTCGGCCGCCGCCGTCAGCAGGCCGTCGTCGGGGTCGGTGCGCTCCAGGGCCTCCCGGAGCCCGCCGGTGACGGCACAGGTGTGGGCGAGGTACTCCGTCATGATGGAGTTCCGGTAGCCCTCCCGCAGCATCCAGTCGCGGATGTCGGGGTTTTTCGTTCCGGCGAGCCGCTCCACGAGGTGGATGCGGCCCCAGCCCTCCACTTCCCGGGCGAGGGCCCAGAGTTCCGGCTCGGGATCCTCGAGGGTGTTGGCAAGGGCGACGGCGGCGAAGAGGGTGAACTCGTCGTGCCGTCCGAGGACGCGGTAGACCTCCAGGTCCTCGGGCAGCCGGAAGGCCCCGAGAAGGGCGATGCCGAATTTCACGGGCTCCCGGTCCGGGGCCTCCGTGGCAAAGGAGCGGGCCAGGGCGTGGAGCCGGTCCAGGCGGGTCCCCTTGACCTCCCGGAGGGCCTGGATGAAGGCGTCCACCAGACCGAGGGCCCCCTTGTCCCGGACCCGTTCGTAGATGCGGAACTTGTCGGCGTCGGATGCGGTTTGCCCGAAAGCCCGGACGGCTGCCAGCAGCGCCTCGATGTCCCCTTCCCCGGGGCCGCCCCCGGCGTGGTGGGAGAAGACCCCGTCCAGGGCACCGGCTGCCCAGGGCAGCCGGGTAGCCGACGTCACGCGGTCCTTGTCGGGGAGGTCCGCCGGGCGGCCTCCGGCTTCGCCGGCGGTCGGCCGGTCGCGGAGGGACATGTAGATCGACGGCTCTTGCTGCCAGGGGTACTTCCCCCGCCGGGGTCCTTTCCCCGGAGTACCTTTGCCGAACCACCGCCGGATCAAGCCCATCGCCAGTCTCCCGGAAAGAGCTTCCTCACTTCACCAGTCGGAAGGACGCCACGATGCCCTCGAATTCCTTCATGCGCCGCGTCTCGCCCGGGCAGATGAACTCGACCTGGAGGCCGCCGGCGAGGAGCAACCCCCGACGGACGAGGTGGGATTCCCTGAAGCCGGTTTCGGTCCCCTGGGCGTGCAGGAAAGGCCATTAAGCAGACAGAAGGCCAGGAAGACTCCCCGCATGAGGAAAATGTACGGATTGTTACGGGCCATCCGAACGATCACGGCCATGAACACCCCTCCATTTGTCCCTCCCGGCCCCGATGACCAGCATGACGGATCACGCCGAGGCGGAAAGGATAGCTCATCATAGCGGAATCGCCACCCACTGTCAAAGCCCGGCGCCGACAAACCGGATTTTGACCCGAAAATCGCGGACCATGCGAAAAGGGGAAGTACTGATGCGGGCAGTTACCGAACTGGTCTGTCCGGTTTGAGCTATTCCGGAAGCCATTCCAGGTCGTCGCCGAAGCCGCGGCATTCAACGTCGGGGAGGAGGGGACGGCACCCCGTTCCCTGGTCCAGGATGAACCCCCGCCGGGCGCCGATGTCGGACAAGGTGGTTGCAAACCGTTTTGCCGGTGCGGTTCGCTCCAGGGCCCCCGCTTTGAACTCGACGACGGCGAGGGAGTCCCCCCGGTCGATGACCAGATCGGCTTCGGCCCCCGCAGCGGTCCGCCAGAAGAAGAACTGCGAGTGAGGGCGGGCGATTTTCTCCCGCCGGATGATCTCCTCCAGTGCGAAGCCTTCCCAACTGGCTCCGAGCACCGGGTGGTGAACGAGTTCCTCTCCGCTCGAGACATTGAGCAGGTGGTGCAGGAATCCGCTGTCCCTCAGGTATACCTTGGAGTTTTTCGTGAGGCGTTTTCCCACGTTGCGGAAAAACGGCGGGAGCCGCCGGACCAGGAAGGTCTGCTCCAGTATGTCGAGGTAATGCGCTACGGTTTTATGGGAGATCCCCAGAGCCCCCCCGAGTTCCGACAGGTTGAGAAGGCCGCCGTGGCGGTGCGCCAGCATGGTGATCAACCTCCTCAGCAGGACCGGTTGTGGGCGCAGGCCGAATTGGACGAGGTCCCGCTCGATGAAGGTTCGCAGGTAGGATTCCCACCAGTCCCGGAAGTCTCCCTTCGCCGCGTCGGGGAAACCGCCCCGGAGCCAAAGCGTCCGCCAGTCCAGAACAGGCTCTCCCCGGGTGGTTTCCACCGCGCAAAGTGGGTCGAGTTCCAGTATTCCGATCCTCCCGGCCAAGGACTCGGAGACGGCCCGGATCAGTGCCGGTTGTGCTGATCCGAGGACGCAGAACCTCCCGGGGCGGCCGCGCCGGGCGTCGATGATCCCCCGAAGGACCGCAAACAGCGATGGGACTTGCTGGGCCTCGTCCAGGATGAGGGCGGCCGTCTCCCGTCTCTCGATCTGGAAGCGGGGCTGTTCCTCGAACAGCTGCCGGGTGAGGGGATCCTCCAAATCGCAATAGGCGGCGTCCGGGAGGAACTGCCTCGCCAAAGTGGTTTTTCCGACTTGGCGGGGGCCCAAAATCGCCACGGCGGGGAATTGTGCCCAGAGACGATGCAGTGTGTGTATCGCCGTTCGTGTCCACATAGCTTGCATTTTGGATGATAGACATCCAAAATGCAAGCAATTTCCGGATTGCTGTCCGACGACCCGGACAAATCGGATTTGGCAAGCTCAAGAACATTCGTCGGTCCGGCCGCTTCCTCAGACGGGGCGCAAGGAAACACCGGAACGGGGAGCCCTGACGGTCCGCAGCGAATCACGGCTTGAAACCCACAGGATCCGATTGACATCCCATTGACTGACATCGGATAATGGCGCCGATGCCAGCGGGAGCGACGGGTGATGACCCCGCAGGAAAAACCATCGCCCTCCGGGCGAGGGCTCAGCCAAAGGTTTTCTATTCACTCTCCCGTTCGGCCCCCGGGTTTTTTCGAGCCCGTCACGGTTGACCCGGGGGGCGGGCGGACGGTACAAATCCTCGGCGGGAGCACACGGTCATGACGGAACACGGCACGAAGCAGAGCAAAACCAGCGGCCTCCCCCGGTTCCTCCTGGCCTTCCTCCTGGCGCTGCCGGGCCTCGCCGGCGCCGTCGCCGCGAAAAGCAAGGCCCCCGCCGCGCCGGTTCACGTCAAGGTCCTGGCGTTCAACGACCTTCACGGCCGCCTCTCGAAGGACGCCCAGCAGAAGATCCACGGGCGCCCCGTGGGGAGCGCGGCGGTCCTCGCGGCCTGCCTGAAGGCGGCGGCCGCCGGGATGGAGGACCGCACCCTCCTGGTGGAGGCGGGCGACCTGGTGGGGGCCTCCCCCGCGGTCTGCGCCCTCCTGCGGGAGGAGCCGGCTTTCCTCTTTCTGAACCTCCTGGCGGACGCGGACTGCACCCCCGCGAACCGCATGGGCCCCGACTGCAACCTGGTGGGCACCGTCGGCAACCACGAGTTCGACAAGGGGGTCAAGGCCATGCTCCGCCTGGTCAACGGCGGGGACGCCGGCGAAGGGATGTCGCTGGATGCCCCCTATCCCGGCGCCCGTTTTCCCGTCGTCTGCTGCAACGTCGTCGACGCGCGCTCACGAAAGACGATCCTTCCCCCCCACGTCGTCAAGCGCCTGGGCGGCGTCTCCATCGGCATCGTCGGGGCCGTGACGAAGACCACCCCCAACGAACTGCTGAAGGCCCGGGTCGCGGGCCTGGACTTTCTGGACGAGGCCGACGCCGTCAACCGGGCGGTGAAGCTCCTCCGGAAACGGGGGGTCCGCGGCATCGTGGTGCTGCTTCACCAGGGGGGGAACCAGGAACCTTACGACGGGCCGACGGACCCGGCGCGCAGCGGCGTGCAGGGGAAGGAGATCCTGGACATCGTGTCCCGTCTCGACGCCGAGGTGGACGTGGTCATCTCCGGGCACACCCACGCCTTCAGCAACGCCCTCCTGACCAACGCCGGGGGGCGCCCCGTGCTCCTGACCCAGGCGTTTTCCTACGGCCGGGCCTTCGCCGAGATCGATCTCTCCGTGGACCCCCGCACCCGGGACATCGTCGCCAAGACCGCCACCCTCCGTTACACCTACGCCGACGAGGGCCCCGGGATGACCCCGGACCCGGAGGTGGCCGCCTTCGTAGCCCGGGCGGAGGAGAAGGTGAGGCCTATCACCGGCCGGCTGGTCGGCAAGGCGACGGGCCTGCCCATCCAGAAGAAGGAGATTTTCGCCGGCGAGTCCGCCCTGGGCGACCTCATCGCCGACGCCCACCGGGCCGCCGGGAAGACGGACTTCGCCTTCACCAACCCCACGGGCATCCGGGCGGACCTCGTCCACGCCGACGTCACCTGGGGAGACCTGTTCGCCACGCAGCCCTTCCAGAACGCCCTGGTTCGGATGGAGCTGACCGGCGAGGAGATCGGCCGGGTGTTGCGGCAGCAGTGGGGGTCCCAGTACGGTTACGAATCCCTCCAGGTGTCGGGCCTCCGGTACGCCTGGCGGGAGACCGACGACCCCGCGGGCCGGATCGTGGAGGTCCGGGACGCCGCCGGGAACCCGTTGGACCCCTCGCGTACCTACACGGTCACCGTCAACGAGTTCCTGGCCCAGGGCGGGAACGGCTTCAACGTCTTCCGGGACCTGGGCCGGAACCGGGAGCTGGTCCGGGACGCTTCGGGCGGGGAGATCCGGGACGTGGACGCCCTGGCCGACTACATCCGGAACGATCTCAAGGGCGCGGTCGCGATCCCGGCGGACTTCGGTCAGCGCGTGCGAAAGGAACCCTGAAGATGCCCGGCGAACCGGACCTGAGCCGTCTGCCCCCGGTGGATGCCCTGCTCCGCGAAGCGGCCGTCGAGGCCTGGCTGGCCGGGTGGCGTCGCCCGCTGGTGGTCCGCTTCCTTCGGGAAGCCCTGGACGACGTCCGGGCCGCCATCCGGGAGGGTCGCCTTCCGGGTGCCGGGAGGGAGGCCCTCGCCCGGCGGGCCCTCGACCTCGCGGGCGGCCGCCTCCGGCGCTTCGAGGAGGCCGGTCCGCGCCGGGTGATCAACGCCACCGGCGTGATGATTCACACCAACCTCGGGCGCAGCCCCCTCGGCGAACCCTGGCTCAAGCTGCTGGGCCGGACGCTCCACGGTTACACCGACCTGGAGTACGACCTCGCCACCGGCGGCCGGGGGCGCCGGGACACCAGGCTGGCCGGGCTGATCCGGGACCTGCTGGGGGCGGAAGACGGCACCGCCGTCAACAACAATGCCGGGGCCCTCCTCCTGGCGCTGCAGGCCCTGGCGGCCGGCGGCGAGGTGATCGTCTCCCGGGGGGAACTCGTGGAGATCGGGGGGTCTTTCCGGGTCCCTGACATCATGGCCCTCTCGGGCGCCCGCCTGAGGGAGGTGGGGACCACCAACCGGACCCGCCTGGCCGACTACGCCGCCGCCGTGACCCCGGAGACCCGGCTCCTTCTCCAGGTCCACCGGAGCAACTTCGAGATGACGGGGTTCGTGGAAACCCCTTCGGTGGAGGCTCTGGTTGCGCTGTCCCGGGACCGGGGGGTGCCGCTGCTGGTGGACGCCGGCAGCGGCCTGCTCTTCCCGCCCGACGCCCCGGGCCGCGGCGCCCCATCCGGCGGTCCCTCCTTCCCCCGGCTACCCGGCGAGCCCGTGGTGACGGAGATCCTGCAGGCGGGGGCGGACCTCGTCTGCTTCAGCGGGGACAAGCTCCTGGGGGGGCCGCAGGCCGGAATCCTGGCGGGCCGGGCGGACCTGGTCGGGCGCATCCGGTCTCACCCCCTCATGCGGGCCCTGCGGCTCGACAAGCTGGTGCTCACCGCCCTGGCGGCCTGCCTGAAGGCCTGGGCGCGCACGGGGACGGACCGGGCGGTCCCGCTCCTGGACATGGCGGCCGAGCCCCTCGACGCGCTGGAGAAGCGCTGCCGGCGTTTCGTGCGCGCCTTGAAGCGGTCCGGGGGGGCCGCGGCGGGGAAGGCGGCCGGGGTGTCGCCGGTGGAGGCGGTCCTGGGCGGGGGGTCGACCCCCGGGAAGGCCCTCCCGTCCCGCGCGGTGGTGCTGCGGCTGGGGGAACGGGAATCGGCGGTCCTCGAAGCGCGCCTCCGGCGGTGCAAAACCCCCGTGGTGGCCCGGGTCGACCGGGGAGGAGTGGTCCTGGATTTCCGGACGGTTCGCCCCGGGGAGGAAAAGCTCCTTCTGGCCAGCCTCCTGGAGTCGCTCCAAGGGGACGAACCTGAAAAAAACACTTTGACAACATCGCTCCGTGTGTCGGATAATGGGTGCAATCGCCGATACGGGCCGGGAAAAAAAACAACATGAGATCAATATGAGGTTTGTAAGGGGATGAATTTCATCGAACTCAGGGTGGAAGACTTTATCGACGAGGTCCTCGATTCCGACAGCAACGAAAACACTTCCCAGATACAGATCCTGCGCAAGTTCGCCGCTTTCATCGACCGTGAGACGGAGGTCTACAGCCTGGGAGACCTGACCGAGGGCGTGGTCCTCGACTTTTTCCGGTCCCTCCGGAACCCCCAGGAGCGAAAGCTCGCCGCGGACTCCCTCAACACCTTCTTCGGTTTTCTCCAGGGGAAGGGGAGTTTCCCCAACCCTCCCCGGCTGGATGCCGACGCCGTCCTCAGCCCCCGGAAGCCGGGAAAATCAGCCTCCGGGACGGGCTTTTTCGAGGGGGACGACGACGAAAACGCCCCCCGCTTCAAACACCGCTGGGATTCCGAGTAAAACCCCATCGAGAGGTGCCGCTTTGCGATTCATCCTGATAGCCCTTCTCTTGTCCTGCCTGGCCGCGGGGGTTGCCCCGGCCGCTTCGGGGAAGCTGACGATCCGCTACCACGGCCACTCCTGTTTCACCCTCGCGGGCGACTTCAGCCGGATGATCTTCGACCCCTTCGGGAAGGTCGTCGATTACACGCTGCCCGCCGAACGCATCGGGATCGTGATGGTCTCCCACGAGCACGCGGACCACAACAACGTGGAGGGCATCCCCGGCTTCCCCATCATCCTCCGCGGGCTGAAGGAGGGGGGGAAGGTCCACGACAGCCCCGAGTTCAGCCTGGGCCAGATCCATATCAAGGGCTTTCCCTCCTACCATGACGACCAGCGCGGCAGCCTGCGCGGCCTCAACACCATCTTCCGCGTGGAGATCGGGGGGTTCCGGATCGCCCATCTCGGCGACCTCGGCTGCATGCTGACCGAGGAACAGGAGAAGGAACTGAAGAACCTCGACGTCCTCCTGATCCCCGTCGGCGGCTTCTTCACCATCGGGCCCGAGCAGGCGGCGGAGATCGTGAAGAAACTGAAGCCGGTGGTGACCATCCCCATGCACTACAAGACGGAGAAGACCGCCAACCTCCCGATCCAGCCGCTGGAGGCCTTCCTGAAGTTCTTCCCCGACGCGGTGCGGGTGAAGGGGAACGCCCTGAGCTTCACCATCGACAAGCTGTTCGAAAAACCGGGCGTCTACGTCCTGGAAATCGGGAAATGACCGGCGACGGCGGCGCCTTCCCGGATCGGTACTCCCGCCAGGTCCTCTTCTCCCCCATTGGCAGTTCCGGCCAGGAACGCCTGGCCCGGTCCCGGGCGGTGCTCGTGGGGTGCGGCGCCCTCGGCAGCGGCATCCTGGAGATGCTGGCCCGGGCGGGGGTGGGCCGCATCCGCTTCATCGACCGGGACTTCGTCGAGGATTCCAACCTCCAGCGCCAGTCCCTCTACACCGAGGAGGACGCCCGTCTGCGGCGCCCCAAGGCCGTCGCCGCACACCGTGCGCTGGCCGGGATCAACGCCGCGCTCGAGTACGAGCCGCGGGTGGCGGACTTCAACGCCTCCAACGCCCTGGAGATCGTCCGGGACGCCGACGTGCTGCTGGACGGGACCGACAACGTGGAGACCCGCCTGCTCCTCAACGAGGCGGCGGTGAAGACCGGGACCCCCTGGGTCTACGGGGGGTGCGTGGCTTCCGGCGGGGTCGTCATGCCCGTCGTCCCCGGCCGGACCCCCTGCCTGCGCTGCATCCTCCCGCCCGACGCCGAGCACGGGGACCTGCCCACGTGCGACACCCTGGGCATCATCGCGCCCGCGGCCCGGATCGTGTCCTCCATGGAGACGGCCCTGGCCCTGCGCATCCTGGCCGGGGACGCCGGGGGCATCCGCCCCTTCATGCTTCACTTCGACTGCTGGACCGGGGATTTCCACCGGATGGACCTCGAGGGGGCCCGCCACGACGCGTGCCCGGTCTGTGCCCGGGGTGAATTCCCGAGGCTGGCCGGGGAGGGCCTCTCCCGCACCGTCGTCCTCTGCGGCCGGAACATGGTCCAGGTGGATTTCCCCTCCATGGGCCCCGGCGCCCGCCGCCCCGACTTCGCCGCCCTCCGGGAACGCCTTTCCCCGCTCGGTGAGGTGTCCATAAACGCGTACATGCTCATCTTCACCCTCCCGCCCCACCAGCTGGTCCTCTTCCCGGACGGCCGCTGCCTGGTGAAGGGGACCGCCAGCCCGGAGGAGGCCAAGTCGCTCTACGCGAGGTATATCGGCCTCTGACCCCAGACCGAGAAAGTGCTTGTGGGACGCTTCCAATTCCGTTAAGATATTTCCAGCCGGAGCTGGTCCGTGAAAATCCTGTTTCGGGGGTGAACCCATGGCGATGCGAACGATCCTCCTGTGCCTCGCGGCCGTCCTCTTTTTCGGGTGCGCGGCAATGGCCCAACAGCCGAAAATCCTGATCCTCGGGCTGGACCGCAACCTCGCGGACAACGGGGACAACACCTACAGTTCCGCCCCCGTGATCCAGACCCTCCTGTCCGGGCTGGGGTACACGGACGTGACGCTCGTCCGGGTGGCCATGAGCGACCACACCACCCTGGCGAGCTTCAACTACACCCCGTACACCCTGGTGTTCATCTGCAACGCCATGAACGTGTTCACGCCCTACTCGCACATCTTCGACACCGCGGAGGGGCAGCAGCTGGTGAACTACCTCAACCTGGGCGGAAGGGTCTACATGGAAGGCGGGGACGTCTGGTACCAGGACCCGGCCGTCAACGGGGCCTACAACTTCCGGTCCGCCTTCGGGGTGGCGTCCACCACCCAGGCCAGCGACTCCCTCTACACGGTCAAGGGGAAGGCGAGCACCTTCCTCGCCGGGCTCCAGTTCAGCTACAACGCCCTTTACGACGGGTTCCGGGACATCATCACCGGCTCCGGCGGCGGCCTCACAGTGATGGAGAACTACAGCAACGCTGGCACGCCCGTGGTGACGGGCGCCGTGGTCGCCTACAAGCCCCTCTGGTACCGGACCATCGCCAGCGACTTCCGCTTCGCCGGCCTGACCGACGGGACGGGCAGCAACACCAAGAGCAACCTTCTCCAGCAGTACATCAACTACCTCATGGCCCCCATCCCCGCCAAGCCCTACGACTTCAACGCGGACGGGTACACGGACATCCTGTGGCGGCACTCCACCAACGGGACCCTGGGGAACTGGTACGTCACCGGGAGCGGCGCCTCCGCCGGGGCCCTCTACGGCGTGGTCAGCGACACCAACTGGCATGTGAACGGGTGCGGCGACTTCGACCGGGACGGCTACGCCGACCTCGTCTGGCGGCAGGTGTCCTCGGGCGACCTGGTGCTGTGGAAGATGGACGCCGACGGGTACGACTCCTCGGTGTCCCAGGGCACGGTCAACGCCACCTGGAAAGTCCTCGGGGTGGCCGATTTCAACCGGAACGGCAACGCCGACATCCTCTGGCGCAACTTCTCCGACGGCTTCCTCTCGGTGTGGTTGATGTCCACCGCTTTCGCTTACCAGGACTCCACCTTCGCCGGCGGGATCAGCGACCTGAACTGGAAGGCCCTGGGCACAGGCCACTTCGACAGCGACGGGCGGGCCGACGTGCTCTGGTGGAACGCCACGTCCGGGACCCTCTCCATCTGGTTCGAGGACGAGTCCGGCTTCCTGGGCGACATGTCCCCCGGGACCGTGTCCACCACGTGGAAGGTCACGGGGATCGGGGACGCCGACGGCAACGGGATCGACGACATCCTCTGGCGGAACGCGAGCAGCGGCGACCTGTCGGTCTGGTTCCTGAACAACGGCGGGACGGTCAGCGGGACCACCTTCCTGGGGGGCATCTCCGACCTGAACTGGAAAATCAAGGGCGTGGGTGACTTCAACAAGGACGGGCGGGCGGACATCCTGTGGCGGCACGCCACCTCCGGCGCCGTCGTGGTGTGGTACCTCTCCGGGACCGGCGTGAGCGGCCAGCTCTATCTCGGCTCCGTGGACCCGGTCTGGGAAACCGTCAACCAGACGAACTTCCCGGGAGCGTCGGAGCTGCCGTAGGCTGAAGGCTGCCAGCCCGCGGGTTCCTTCACGCCGGGAGAATGTTCTCCAGTTCGTCCACCGACTTCGGGATGGGCGGGCCGAGGACCCGGTTGGCCGTGCCGGTCACCAGGACGTCGTCCTCGATGCGGATCCCGCCGAAATCACGGTATTCCTCCACCTTGTCGTAGTTGATGAAATCGGCGTGACGGCATTCGGCGCGCCACTGGTCGATGAGGGCCGGGATGAAGTAGATCCCCGGTTCCACCGTCACCACGAAGCCGCTCTGCAGCGCCTTGGCCATCCGTAGGTAGGCCAGGCCGAACTGGTCGCTGCGCTGGACGGTTTCGTCGTAACCCACGAAGGCTTCCCCGATGTCCTCCATGTCGTGGACGTCCAGCCCGATCATGTGGCCGAGGCCGTGGGGGAAGAACAGGGCGTGGGCGCCCTCGGACACGGCGTCGTCGGTGTTCCCCTTCATCAGGCCCAGCGCCTTGAGGTGGTCGGTGATGATGCGGGCGGCGAGGAGGTGGATCTCCCGGTAGGGCCTTCCCGGCCGGATGGTGTGGATCGCCTGGAGCTGCGCGCCGAGGACGGCGTCGTAGATCCCGCGCTGTCTGTCCGTGAAGCGGCCGCCCACCGGGATGGTCCGGGTGATGTCGGCGGCGTAGTGGCGGGGGGACTCGGCGCCGGAGTCCATGACGAGCAGATGGCCCTTTTCCATGCGGTTCCCGTGGTGGTGGTTGTGGAGGGTCTCACCCCGCACGGAGATGATGGGGGGAAAGGAGAACGGGACGCCGCTGGACCGGGCCACCCCCTCCATGGCCCCCCGGACGGCGCTTTCCCGGGCGCCGGGCCGGGCCGCGGCGTACCCGGCCTGGTACATGGCGTGGGTGACGGCGAGGGCCAGTTCGATCTCGGCCACCTCCGCGTCGGACTTGACGGAGCGCAGCGAGGCGACCGCGCGGCGCAGGGGCGTGGACACGTAGTCCTTCAGGTCGGGTCGCCGGATACCCAGGAGCGACTCCAGGCGCAACGCGTTCGCCGGACGGTAGGGGGGGAGAAAGTGGACCCGGCGGCCGTTCGCCAAAGCGCCCCGGAGGAAGCCGGCCAGCTGGTCGGAGGGGCGGACGTCCGGCACGCCCACCGCTTCGGCCTTGGACCGGAGGGGCTCCTGGGGGCCGAGCCAGATGATGTCCTCGATGTCCACGTCGTCGCCGAAGAGGATGTCCTTGCCTTCGTCCAGGTCGATGACGGCCGCCAGGCCGGGCTGGTCGAGGCCGAAGAAGTAGAGGAACGAGCTGTCCTGGCGGAAGTCGTAGCAGTTGGCGGCATAGTTCATGGGGCTCTCGTCGTTCCCGAGGAAGAGGGCGACGCCCGTGGGGAGGGTGCGGCAGAGCGCCCGTCGGCGGTCCGTGTAGGTGGTCTTGTCGAACATGGTTTGCTCCTTGAGAGGATTACAGGGCATCTTAGTACAGGTGCCCCGAAAAGGGAAGGGGGAGATCGGGCCGAAACCTCACGCTCGCTCCTCTGGGGCGCCCGCGGGGAAAATCCTTGCCGCATCGTGGCCTACCGGTTTAGAATAGAGCGAGAGACGGGGGCGAACCGGAAAAATCCGAAGCGCCTGAGCTTGACCCAAGCCTTCGGCGGCCCCCGCCGGGGCGTTCAGCCATGGAGTGTTCATGAAGACCTGCAAGACCTGCGGGAAAATCTTCCCGGACGGGCAAATGTGGTGCCCGTTCGACGAGACGGCACTGACGGCGGTCCCCCCCGCGGACGACGTCGGCCGCGTCGTCGATGGGCGCTACCGTGTCCTGGCCACCATCGCCCAGGGCGGGATGGGGAAGGTGTACAAGGTCGAGCACGTCAACCTGGGGCAGATCTTCGCCATGAAGGTCATCCGGCGGGACCTCCTGGGCGGCGAGGGCATCGTGGACAAGTTCCGCCAGGAGGCCCTCGCCACGAGCCAGATCGGGAACGCCCACATCGTCTTCCTGACCGATTTCGGCATCGACCCCGACTTCGGGGCCTACTTCGTCATGGAACACCTCAACGGGCGGAGCCTGAAGGAGGTGATCCGCGGCGAGGCCCCGCTCCCGCTGCGCCGCGTCCACCACATCCTCGCCCAGATCGGGGACGCTCTCGGCGCGGCGCACGCCAAGGGGATCGTTCACCGGGACCTCAAGCCCGACAACATCATCCTCGTCAGCCAGGGCACGCTGATCGACTTCGTCAAGATCCTGGATTTCGGCATTGCGGGCCTCCTGGAGAAAGCGGACATCCACTCCCACTCCGGGGCCGTCCTGGGCAGCCCGCTCTACGTCGCGCCGGAGCAGATCCTGGGCGCCCCGCCGGACCCCCGTTCCGACATCTACTCCCTCGGCGTGATCCTGTACCACATGTTGACCGGCGAACCGCCCTTCATCGGGGACAGCATCCTGGAAGTCCTGCAGAAGCACGGTCTGGAGGACCCGCTCCCCCTGTTCGTGACCCGGCCCGACGCCAACATCCCCCACGCCATCAACGACGTGGTGCTCAAGGCACTCGAAAAGCACCCCGAACAGCGCCAGGAAAACGTCGGGGAGCTGGTGCAGACGTTCTGGAAGGGGATCCTGCAGGCGTCGACCCCGCCGCCCAGGCCCGAGAGGGCGCCGGCCCCGCCGGCCTCGGCCGCCCCGGCGACCCCGGCGCCGCCGCCCGAACCCCCGGCCCCCCGACCCGTCCTGCCTTCGGACGAACTGGAGGCCCTTTACGAGCGCGGGGAATTCCTGGCCCCCAACGGCAAACTGTGCGCCGGCCGCCTCACGATCCGGTTCCGCGACCTCGACCGCTTTCGGTACGAACGGACCACCAACCTTCGCCACGGCGGGTTCTTCGCGCCCCTGGGGGAGGACCTCCCGATCCTGACGCACTTGGAGGTGACCCTGACGCACCCCACCACCGGCAAATCCCTGGTGGTGTACGCCAACGTGGTGTTCGTGGCCCGGCGGGAGAAGACCGTCACCGGGTGCGGTCTCGAGGTCGAACCCGACGAGCGCCCCCGCCTGGCGGAGTTCCTGGAGGCCCAGCGGGCCCTGGAGTCCACCAGCCGGGTGGACGAGAACGGCATCTACGAGAACCTGGGCGCCCCCGCGGGCTTCCCCCTGGACAACGTGACCCGGACGATCCTGGGGCGCCTCGACGGGCGCCGCACCCTGGAGACTCTGAAAAGGGACCTGGGACGGGAGGCCGGGCACGTCACGGACCTGATCCCCTACCTCGTCAAACGCGGCGTGGTGCGAAAGGTGGAGAGCGAGCAAGGCAAGCCGTAGGCCGTGTGCCGTGGGCCGGGAGCGGAAACCGTTGCCCGGCGGATTGAACCCATCGGCCCGGTCGGCCCGATCCGACCGATTCGAGGTCGAGCAGAGCGTGGTCCCATGAAAACCTGCATCACCTGCGGCAAGACCTTCCCGGACGGGCAGCGCTACTGCCCCTACGACGGGGCGGTGCTCTCCTCCGCCCCGGCCATGGACGACGTCGGCCGGGTGGTGGACGGGCGCTACCGTATCCTGGAGGTCGTCGCCCAGGGCGGGATGGGCAAGGTCTACAAGGTGGAGCACCTGCACCTCGGGCAGGTCTTCGCCATGAAGGTGATCCGCAAGGACCTCCTCGGCGGCAGGGGGATGGCGGAACGCTTCCGGCGCGAAGCCCTCACCACGAGCCAGATCGGGCACGCCAACATCGTCTACCTGACCGACTTCGGTTTCGACCCCGACCTGGGCGCCTATTTCGTCATGGAGTACCTGGAGGGGAAGAAGCTCAAGGACCTCATCCGCGCCGAGGCCCCCATGCCGTTGCGGCGGGTCCACCACCTTCTCGCGCAGATCGGCGACGCCCTGGGCGCCGCCCACGCGAAAGGGGTGGTCCACCGGGACCTGAAGCCCGAGAACATCATCATCCTCAACCAGGGCACGCTGATGGATTTCGTCAAGGTCCTGGACTTCGGCATCGCCGGGCTCCTGGAGACGGACGAGTCCCTGACCCGGCCCGGGGCCCTCATGGGAAGCCCCTACTACATCTCGCCGGAGCAGAGCCTGGGCCAGGAACCGGACCCCCGGTCCGACGTGTACGCGCTGGGCGTGATCCTTTACCAGTTGCTCACCGGCGAGCTGCCGTTCAAGGGGCAGACCGTCGCCGAGGTCCTGAACAAGCACCGCGGGGAGAAGCCGGTGCCCCCGTCGGCGGCGCGGCCCGAGGCGGGGATCCCCCCGGTCGTCGACGCGGTGGTGCTCAAGGCCCTGGCGAAGAACGCGGACGACCGCTTCCCCACGGTCCGGGACCTCACGCGGGCCTTCTGGCAGGGCGTGGTCCAGGCCTCGACCCCGCCGGCGGCACCGAGATCGACCCTCTCGGCCGCGGGAGAGCCGGTGCCGGCCGCCCCCCCGACCCCCGAACCGGACGGTTCCGGGCGGGAGATGGAAGCCCGCCTGGTCCGGGGGGACTTCCCCGTCCGCAACGGGAAGCCTTGCGTCGCCCGCCTCGAAATCCGGTTCCGGGACCTTGACCGTTTCCGCTTCGAGCGGATCACCAACCTCCGCCGGGGAGGGCTCTTCGTCCCGCTCGGCGAGGAGATCCCCACGCTGTCCCACATCGAGGTGGCCCTGACGCACCCCACCACCGGCCACACGCTGGAGGCCGGGGGCGACGTCGTCTACGTGGCCCGCCGCGAAAAGGACGTGACGGGGCTCGGGTTCGACATTGACCCTTCCGACCGGGCCCGCCTCGCCCAATTCCTCGAGGCACAGCGTGCCCTCGAGCCGACCCCGGGCATTCCGGACGACGCGGTCTACGAAACCCTGCCGGCCGCGCGCCGCTTTCCCCTCGACAACCTGACCCGGGCCGTGCTGGACCACATCACCGGCCATTGCACCCTGGGGACCCTGAAAAATCACCTGGGGAGGGAGGCCGAGCACATCGCGGACCTGATCCCATACCTCGTCAAACACGGGGTGGTGAGGCGGGCGGGGGACCGCCCCGCGTCCACGGATCAACTCGGATAAAGACCACGAGATACACGGAAATACGAACCGCGAACCCCACGGGCCCGGCGAATTCCAGCCACGAACCCCACGAACAGGGTCCGGTCGCGCAGGGCGCCGGAGCGCTGCGCTGCGGGAATGGGGGCGTCTTGGCGGCACGGGAGTGCGAAGGTGCGAAAGTGCGAAAGTGCGAAGGTGCGAAGGGACCGAATGGATCGAAAGGGCCCAGAGAACCCAGAGGGCCCAGAGAACCCAGAGGACCCAGAGGACCCAGAGGATCCAGAGGACCCAGAGGACAAAAGGGCTCAATGGGCCCAAAGGAGCAATGGGCCCAAAGGAGAAACGGGCCCAAAGGAGCAACGGGCCCAAAGGAGCAAAAGAACTGGCGGAGCCGAAGCGCGGAAAGGTCATCGGTTGAGGGGGAAGTGACCCTCACCCTCCCGCAACCCCACCCTCCCGCAACCCCACCCTCCCGACCTTCAGCCTAACATCCTTCAGCCTAACATCCTTCAGCCTAACAGCCTTCAGCCTAACAACCTTCAGCCCAACAGCCTTCAGCCTAAACCCCTATCCTCTCCGCCATCTGGAAAAGGTAAAAATCCGTGAACCCCACCATGTAGTAAACGATCACCCGGTGGGCGGGGTGGGTGCCCTCCCGGATCATGGCCTGGTAGCGGCGGGGCAGAAGGGCCGGGTTGGACCGGTAGGCGTCGAAGAGCTTCCGGATGCGCTGCCCGTTCTCCTCGCGCTGCTCCTGGATCTCGGGGTGGCGGTAGTAGGCGCCCCGCAGGAAGTCCTTGAGACGTCCCAGACGCTCCATCATGGCCGGAGAGCACCCCGCCAGCCGCCCCGGCGCCTTCCGGACGTCGGCGGTGGTTTCGACCCCCGCCTCGCTCACGCGAGCCGCGGTGTGCCCGGTCAGGTCCTGGACCGCCGCGTTCATCAGCCGTCGCAGCGACTCGTTGAAGAGAAGCTTGCGGGCGGCGCCGGGGTAACGGGCCGCCATCTGTTCGAAGACCGAGGCGAAGTCGGGCAGGCCGGGGAGGAGGTCCTTCTCCAGGTCGATGAACCCGCCCTCCCGGGCGTCGTCCAGGTCGGAGAAAGTGTAGCAGATCTCGTCGCAGATGTCGGTGAGCTGGGCCTCCAGCGGCGGGTGCAGGGCGGGGTCGAACTCCGCCGCCGAAAGGTCCCCGGGGTCCGGCTGCCGGGAGTGCTTGACGATCCCCTCGCGGACCTCGAAGGTGAGGTTGAGGCCCGGACAGGCGGCGTACTTCTCTTCGAACTCGTCGACGATGGTGAGGGTGTGCCGGTTGTGTTCGAAGGAGTCGCCGAAGCGCCCGCAGATCTCGTTGAAGACATCCTCCCCCGGGTGCCCCAGCGGGGGATGGCCCAGGTCGTGGCAGAAGCCGAGGCAGGCGGCAAGGTCCTCGTGGATCCCGAGCCGTCGGGCCACGGACCGGCAGAGGGCGGCCACCTCCACGCTGTGGGTCAGCCGGGTCCGGTGGTGATCGGAACGGCGGCCGGAGATGACCTGGGTCTTGCCGGCCAGCCGCTTGAAGGCCCGGGAGTGGATCACCCGGTCGATGTCCCGCTCGTAGATCCCCCGGGTGCCGTCGTAGGGGTCCTCGGGCCACCGCCGCCCCCGCGATTCGGACTCGTGCATGGCGTAGGGCTGGAGCATGAAGCGTCACCTCCGAAGATCGATCGAGGAGACGGGGGCTTTCCGGGAGCGCCCGTTCCCGGGGGGGCACCCTCTGCCTTTCCCGGCCACACCATCCGGCCTTTGGGTTCGGGTTGCGTTTAATGCTTGCATATGCTTGATTTGTGGCATATTGGCCGGGACACGGGCCGGCGGGTTCACTATACCATGACACCGGCTTCCGGCAAAGACATTGAAAAAACATTTGCTTTCCCTTTCTGATTTTGTCATATTCTATCCGCCATGAGGAAACTGATACGCCCCTCGAAGGAAGAGTTGGAGAAAATCCGGAAGCAGTACAGCCACGTGCCGGTCACTGCGCACCGGAGGACCCCCGCCGACTTTACGGGGGAGGAAGGCAAGTGCCTCCAGCGTCACAGCACCCAGAAGACCCCCATGGTGGTGACCCTGGCGAGCGGCGAGGAGATCAAGGGCTGGATCGAGTACTTCGACCTGAACTTTGTCCGGGTCACCGTCAACCGGGGCCCCAACCGGTTCATCTACAAGAAGGACATCCTGCACATCATGGAAGACCCCGCCTTCATGCGCAAACGCCGCTTCCCCCGCGGGTTCTGAACGAAATCAAAATACACTTTTCAGGAGTTTGACATGTTCGATTTGACCATCCATCCCGGTCCGCTCGAGGAAACCGTCGCCCGCTGCCGCCAGCGCGGCATCTTCATCCCCACCTTCGCGCAGATGCGCAACCCGGACCTCGTCCCCGAGTCCGTCCGGCAGGAACTCACCGGCATCGGCCTGTGGGACGTCCACCCCCGCAACCTCTTCCGGATCACCTGGAAGAACGAGCCCAAGGCCTCCGGCGGCCTCTACGGCGGCGTCAACCACATGGTCTTCCCCTCCGAGCTGACGGGCGTGGCCTGCAAGATCGTCGCCCTGGTGGGCAAGTGGTTCCCGACCGGCGCCCACAAGGTGGGGGCGTCCTACGGCTGCCTGGCCCCGAGGCTGGTGACGGGCCAGTTCAACCCCGCCTCCCAGAAGGCCGTGTGGCCCTCCACCGGCAACTACTGTCGCGGCGGGGCCTACGTCTCGAAGCTGCTGGGGTGCCCCTCGGTGGCCATCCTCCCCGAGGAGATGTCCCGGGAGCGCTTCGAGTGGCTGGCGACGATCGCCGACGAGGTGATCGCCACCCCCGGCTGCGAGAGCAACGTCAAGGAGATCTTCGACAAGTGCTGGGAACTGCGCAAGACCCGCCACGACGTGGTGATCTTCAACCAGTTCGACGAGATGGGGAACCGCCTGTGGCACTACGTGGTGACGGGGCCCGCCATGGACGAGGTCCTGGGCAAGGTCGGCGGCCGGCTGGCCGGCGTGGTGCTCTCCTCCGGCTCCGGCGGGACCCTGGGGTCGGGCGAGTACCTCAAGAGCCGCTACCCCACTATCAAGATCGCGGCCGCGGAGGCCCTCCAGTGCCCGACCCTCCTGCGGAACGGCTTCGGCGGCCACCGCATCGAGGGGATCGGCGACAAGCACGTGCCGTGGATCCACAACGTGAAAAACACCGACATGGTGGTCGCCGCCGACGACGAGCACGTCATCCGCTTCCTCCGCCTCTTCAACGAGCCCCTCGGCCAGGAGTGCCTCGTCGGGGAGGGGGTGCCGCGGGACTTCGTGGAGGGACTCCACCTCCTGGGGATCTCGGGGATCGGCAACCTGGCCTGCGCCATCAAGTTCGCCAAGTACTACGAACTGACCGAGAAGGACGTGGTTTTCACCATGCTCACCGACTCCATGGAGCTCTACGGCTCCCGCGTCCGGGAACTCCGCGAGGAACGCGGCGAGTACACCACCCTCCAGGCGGCCCGGGACTTCGAGCGCCTCATGGCCCTCAACACCGAGGACCTGCTGGAGTTGACCTACACCGAGCGCAAGCGGGTCCACAACCTCAAGTACTACACCTGGATCGAGCAGCAGGCGCGGGAACTGGCCGAGCTGAACGCCCAGTGGTACGACTGCGACGCCTTCTGGGGCGGCAACGAGAGCGCGGCGGCCCGGGTGGACGAACTGGTCGCCGAGTTCAACGACCGCGTGGGAGTGGGCAAATGATCCTGCTGAAGGGCTGTTTTCACGTCGCGTCGTTCGACGACGCCGGCTCCGAGTGGAAAGGGTGCGACATCCTGCTGAAGGACGGGGTGATCGAGCGGATCGCACCGTCCATCGAGCTGAGCGCCGAGGAGAAGGTGAAAGCGGAAGTCCTGGACTGCTCGAAGCACCTGGTCATCCCGGGGATGGTGAACACCCACCACCACTTCTACCAGACCCTCACCCGCAACCTCCCCGGGGCCCAGAACGCCAAGCTCTTCGACTGGCTGGTGTACCTCTACCCCATCTGGGCGAAAATCGACGCCGAGGCGGTTTACCAGTCCACCCTGCTGGCCGGGGCGGAGTTGCTCCGGACCGGCGCCACCGCCTCCACGGACCACCTCTACCTCTACCCCCGCGGCTTCGTCGGCGACATGGTGGAACTGCAGTTCGAAGCGGTTTGCCGGTTGGGGATGCGCTTTGCCCCCACCCGCGGCTGCATGACCCGCGGGAAGAGCGCCGGGGGCCTGCCGCCCGACCACGTGGTGCAGACTCCCGACGAGGTGCTCGCGGACATGGCGCGGGCGGTGGAGCGCTTTCACGACCCCTCGCCGCTGTCCATGCGGCGGGTGATCCTGGCGCCCTGCAGCCCGTTCTCCGTGGAGGCCTCCGTGATGGTGGAGACGGCGAAGTTGGCCCGGTCGAAGGGCGTGCTGCTCCACACCCACCTCGTCGAGACCCTGGACGAGGAGGAGTACACGCTGAAGATGCACGGGGTCCGGCCCCTGCGCCTCATGGAGGAGTGGGGCTGGACGGGCCCCGACATCTTCTACGCCCACGGCATCCACTTCAACGACGAGGAACTGGAAGTCCTTCGGAAGACCGGGACCGGCGTGGCCCACTGCCCCACCTCCAACATGCGGCTCGGCTCGGGCATCGCCCGGGTCACCGAGATGCTCCGCAAGGGAATCCGCGTGGGATTGGCCGTGGACGGCTCCGCCTCCAACGACTCCTCGGACATGCTGGGGGAAGTCCGCAACGCCATGCTGCTTCAGCGGGTGCGCTACGGCGCCGACGCCCTGACGGCCCGGGACGCCCTGCGAATGGCCACCCGGGGCGGCGCCGCGCTCCTCGGGCTCGAGCGATGCGGGCAGATCCGCGAGGGGTACGCCGCGGACCTGGCCCTCTTCGACCTGTCGGGGCCGGCCTACGCGGGCGCCCTGTCGGACCCGGTGGCGGCCCTGGTCTTCTGCGGTTACGATCACCGCGCCGACGTCACCATCGTGAACGGCAAGGTGGTGGTGCGCGGCGGGCGCGTCCTCGGCCTCGACGAGGAGGCGCTGACGGCCCGCTGCCACGCGATCTCGCGGCGGATGATGGCGGAGGCGGCCACAACCGCCGGCTGACCGGTCAGGGTCCGGGTGGCGCAACCGTCGGACTTGTCGGACCTGCGCGACGCTCACCGCCCGCTGCCATGCGGTCTCGAAGCGGATGATAGCGGAAGGGGTTTAGGCTGAAGGCTGTCAGGCTGAAGGCCCGGAGCCGCTGTCCCGGTTTTCTCTGCGGTTGCGGAAGATCTGTCGGGCAGGAATCGTCATCCTCGGCCCGCATCCCGTAGGGATGCCATGTCTGTCGTGAGACCGGGGTTTGCATCCGGGAACCCCAGCGGGGTTCCATGTTCCGAATGATCAGTAATTTGAGAAATCGGGCTGACAAGCAAGAACGATGAGCCGAGCGTGTTTGCGGGGAAAGGTGCCGGCGGGGGCGGAGGGTTCCTTCTGCCCCGTGCCCTTCGCCCAGCTGGAGCTGCAACCGACGGGGAACATCTCCCCCTGCTGCTGGCTCGAGCGGGTGAAGCTGGGCAATGCCCGGACGCACTCCCTGGAGGAGGCCTGGAACTCCCCCCGGCTGCGGGCGATCCGGCGCGAGTTCCTGGCGGGCGAGCCCCGGACCTGCCGCCGCCGGATGCGGGAGGTGGGTTGCCACCGCCTTTTCGAACAGCTGCTGGACAAGGTCGCCCTCACCGAGGTCCAGGAACGGCCCCCGCTCCGCTACGACCTGCGCCTGAACGGCCGGTGTTCGCTGAAGTGCCGGATGTGCCGGGTCTGGAAGCAGCCCAGCGGCGCCTGGGACGGGTCGTGGTTCTGGGTGGAAGGCCCCCAGGCGCTCTTCCCGGCGGTGATGGAGATGGACGTCCTCGGGGGGGAGCCCTTCATCCAGGACGACACCTTCCGGCTGATCGACGCGGTCGCGGCGGTCAGCCCCGGCTGCACCTGGGCCTTCTCCACGAACGCGGCCTACGCGTTCTCCCCCCGCCTCACCGACGCCCTGGACAAGGTGCGGATCCGCTGGCTGCAGGTCAGCCTGGATGCCGTCGAGCCGGCCACCTACGCCGCCATCCGGCGCGGCGGGTCGCTGGAGCGGACACTCGGGTGCCTCGACGCCTTCATCGCCTACCGCGACCGCCGGGCGGCCGCCGGCGACGGGTTCACCCTGATGGTCTCCATGTGCGTCCAGAAGGCCAACTGGGCGGAAATCCCCGCCTTTCTCCGCTTCGCCCGGGAGCGGGAACTCCACCCCCTCCTCCAGTACGCCTTCGGCCCCATGCCCCTCTCCCTGACGGCCTTGCCGGTCCGCGAGCAGCGGCGGGTGGCCGCCTTCCTCGAGGAACACGTTCCGCCTGCAGACCACCTGGCCGTCGCTCCCATCCTGGACCCCCTGAAAGCCTTCCTCCGTCGCCCTCTTCACCACGTCCTCGCCCGTCTCTACGCCTTCGCCCGCCGGGCCTCCCGCGCCTGACACCCCTGAGAAGCGGCGCCTTGACAAAATCGGGTACAGGATTGTATACTATGACCAGTTTAAACATTCCTTCCCGGTGGCAAGAATCGCGCTGAGAACTCTTCCGGTAACAGCGATCACAGCAAGGAGGCACGATGAACACGACGCGGGTTCCCTGTATCCTGGCCCTGGCCCTCTGCTTCTTCCTGACCGCGGCTATTGCCTCGGACTGGCTGCCGCAGCCGAGACCCGCGAACCCTGTGGCCACCGGGGCGATGAGTCTGTCCGGCGAGGATACCCTGGATGGGGCCCCGCGAGCTCTTTCCCACCGGCGGCCCCGGGCCGGGTTTTCGCCCGGGGCGGCATCCCCGGGCTTCCATCGCGACCTTCGCGATGCGGGCTCCGGGTTGGACGCGGTCCTGGCGGCCACCCCCGGCGACGAGCGGTGGGACGGCCGGTTCTTCTGGACCGGGTTCGATGGCCCGGTCTACGTGACGACTTTCGACCCGAGAGGCAACCTGGTGGTGGGCGGGGCGTTCACCCGGATCGGGGACGTCCAGGCGAACTACCTCGCTTACTGGAACGGGACGACCTGGGCCCCATTCGGCACTGGGCTGAACAGCGCGGTTGAAACCATCATCTTCAAAGACACCGACATGTACGTGGGTGGCTACTTCACCACCGCCGGTGGCGTGTCGGCAAACTATGTCGCCAAGTGGGACGACACGGAATGGTCGGCGCTCGGGACCGGCATGAACAATGCGGTCTTCTGTCTGACGTCCGACGGGACCTGCCTCTACGCCGGGGGGCAGTTCACGACGGCCGACGGCTCAACGGCAAACAACATCGCCTGCTGGGATGGCATGGCCTGGTCCGCGCTGGGGTCCGGCTGTGACCAGATGGTTCTGTCCATGGTCGTGATCGGCAGCGACTTGTACGCCGGCGGTTACTTCACCCAGGCCGGCGGGACCACGGCGGACTGTGTCGCCGTCTGGGACGGGACGAACTGGGCGGCCGTGGGTAGCGGGATGAATGACGGGGTGGAAACGCTGGCGACAGACGGGACCAACCTGTATGCCGGCGGCTATTTCACTCTCGCCAGCGGCGGTACGGTGAACCACGTGGCCAAATGGGACCCCGCGGTGGGTTGGGTCGCTCTCGGGACCGGTACGGACAAGGAAGTATGGGTGATTCGGTGGATCGGCGGCAACCTCTATGCCGGCGGTTATTTCCACACGGCCGGGGGAGTGCCGGTCAACCACGTCGCCTATTGGGACGGGACGAACTGGAACGCGATGGGGACCGGGACCAATTATTTCGTCGAGTCGATAACGTTTTATGGAACTGATGTTTACGTTGGGGGAGGCTTTTCGCGGGCTGGCGGGGTACCCGTGGACTACGTCGCCCGGTACCGGACAGGGGCCTGGGAACCCCTGGGGACCTTCGACGGCCTCGGGCTGAACAGCTACATCTACGCACTCGCATCCCATGAAGGCCAGGTCTACGCCGGGGGACTCTTCACCCAGGCGGGGGGCGTGGAGGCGCTGCACCTGGCCCGGTGGACCGGGACCGGGTGGGACGCCCCATGCGGGAACACGGACGAACTGGTCATGTGCCTTTCCTCCTACGGTTCCAACCTTTACGCTGGGGGATACTTCACCGAGGCCGGCGGGGTGGCGGCCAACTATATCGCCCGGTGGGATGGGACCACCTGGTCGCCCCTGGGGTCAGGGTTGAGCGGCAATTGCCGCGCCATCCTCGCCAACGGCAGCACGGTCTGGGCCGGTGGGGCATTCACCCAGGCCGGGGGCACGGTGGTGAACCGGATCGCCAAGTGGAACGGGACGGCCTGGTCGGCCCTGATGAGCGGGGTCAGCAGTTCCGTCTACGCCCTGGCGGTCATGGGGCCCGATCTCTACGTCGGCGGTTCCTTCACCACGGCGAGCGGCACCACCGTGAACCGGATCGCCCGGTGGAACGGCGCCTCCTGGTCGGCACTGGGTACCGGGATGGACAGTACGGTCAACGCCCTGGCCACGGACGGGACCTACCTCTACGCGGGGGGCCATTTCACCATGGCCGGCGGTTCCCCCGCCTCGCACGTCGCCCGTTGGAACGGGACGACCTGGTCGGCGCTCGGCGGCGGCCTGAACAATGACGTGAACACGCTGACGGTGGATGGGCAGTACCTCTACGCCGGGGGCTTGTTCACCACCGCGGACGGTGCGACGGCCAACTTCATCGCCCGGTGGGACGGCACCTCCTGGACGAACCTGGGCAGCGGCACCAACAACTCCGTCCGCGGCATCCTGGCGGGCAACGACACCGTCTACGCCGGGGGGACCTTCACCCAGGCCGGCGGGAAGCCGTCCTTCAAGTTCGGCATCTTCCACCCGGTCACCGCCGCGGTGGACTTCGACGCGGACGCGGTGACCGACATCCTGTGGCGCCACGACGCCTCCGGGATGCTCTCGGCCTGGACGATGAGTGCGACGGGGGTGACGGGGAACCTCTTCCTGGGCGGCATCGGCTCCACCGACTGGCAGATCGCCGGGGTGGGCGACATCAACGGGGACGGCCAGAAGGACATTCTCTGGCGGAACATGGTGAACGGCGACATGTCCGTGTGGTTCGCCGGCGCGCAGGGTTACCTGGGCTCCATGTCCCCGGGATCCGTGGACGTCTCCTGGAAGATCGTGGGACTGGCCGACGCCGACGGCGACCGGAAGGCGGACATCTTCTGGCGCAACGACACCACGGGCACCCTGTCCCTGTGGTACCTCGACGAGAACGGCCTCAAGGGGACCGGCTTCGTCGGCGGCATCGGGAGCACCGACTGGAAGGTGCAGGGCGTGGGCGACTTCGACGGCGACGGCAAGGCCGACATCCTCTGGCGGCAGGTGTCCACGGGGACGATGTCCATCTGGTTCGTCACGGAGGCGGGCTACGTGGGCAACATGTCCCCGGGCACGGTGGACCCCTCCTGGGTGATCGTGGGCCTGGGGGACGCGGACGGGGACCGGAAGGCGGACATCTTCTGGCGGAACGACACGTCCGGGACGCTTTCCCTGTGGTTCATCGACGAGACGGGCCTCAAGGGCACGGCCTTCGTGGGGGGGATCGCCTCCACCGACTGGCAGGTGAAGGGGATCGGCGACTTCGACGGGGACGGCAAGAGCGACGTGTTCTGGCGGCAGACGTCCACGGGGGCGATGTCGATCTGGTTCGTCACCGAGCTTGGCTACCTCGGCGACATGTCCCCCGGGACGGTGGACCCGTCCTGGGTTACCTGGAACCACGTGATCTTCGCCGGCGGGGTGTGAAGTACGCGCGCCGTAGCGATGGGGGAAGGGTAGAGGAGCGCAAGCGCCGGGCTCGGCTCGCCCGGCGTACCCGTACGCGCGCCGCTCCGCGGACTGCACGGCGCGGGGAAAGCGGCGCTCTGGAAGCCTTTGCGCCGTACTCCACGGCTGCGACTGCAATTGCGATTGCGACTGCGATTGCGATACCGATACCGATACCGATACCGATACCGAGGGCAACCCCTCCGACCTACAGCCTACAGCCTAAACCCCTACAGCCTAATCCCTACAGCCTTTTACGGCCTCCACGTATACTGAAACTTCACCGCGACCTGGTCGTAGGCGGGCACGAAGTACCGGTCGCCCGGGTTGCCGGGGCTCGGGAGGTTGTTCCACCCGTGGTTCCAGACCACGAAGAGGTCGGTCCCCGGCTTCACCGTCCACCGGAGGCGGGCGTTGACCCCCACGTTCTGGCTGACGTTGTCGTACTGGAGGTAGACGTTGAAGTTCAGGTCGGGTGACCACGCGTAGGCGAGCTTCCACTGGAGCAGGCGCTGGATGAAATGGCCCGTGGCCAGCCGGCCCTCCACGTACTCGTACCCGAGACTCGTGTTCAGGGCGGCGTTCGGGTGGAAGGCGAAAGTGCCCTCGTACTGGCTCAGACGGCCGTTGTAGAAGGTGCCCAGCACCACCCAGGACGACAGCTGCCACCAGCGCTGGCTGCCGGTTGAGAACCCGCCGCTCACCCGGTCGAAGCGGTAGACCCCGGCCGGGATGGTGACGTTTTCCGCGATCTCGAAGGGTTCTTCGAGGTACTCGTAGTAGGAGTTGTAGCCCACCTCGACATAGTCGCCCGAATCGAAGGTGACCCCGAAGGGAGACAACCAGATGCTGCGGCTCTCGAGCCGGCCTTCGGACTGCCAGACCAGGTTGGCGTAGGCTTCGAAGCTGAGCCGGCGGAGGCCCCAGCGCTGCGGGCGCGGCTTGTAATCGAACCCGTAGGTGAGGTTCCGGATGCCCGGGCGCGGAAGAAAGCCCAGCGCGGGGTCGAGGCCCTCGCCGAAGACCTTGTAGGTCAGGGACGTGTCGATGCGGTCGTTGGGGTAGTCCACCTGGAAACCCCACCCGTACGGCCGGTCCCGCCCGGAGGCGTTGCGGGAGTAGACGGCCCACCCGCCGGCGATGAAGTTCTTGTCGCCGCGGAACCGGCTGGTCTGGTAGACGAAATCCACCCCGAAGAGAGAGTTGGGGTTTGTCCCGTCCGGGTCGCCGTCGGTGACGATGGCGCCGATGTAGCTCTCCTCGAAAACGTTCTGCTTGACCCGGGCGACGAAAAGGTTTTGCCGGGGGAGCCCCAGGTCGTCGACGGCCTTGGTCCCGACGTCGAGGACCCCCAGGTTGGTGCTTCCCAGGCGCCCCCAGAGTTTGCCCCCCGCCAGGATGGGGACCTGTTCCCCGCTCACCAGGCCGATCCGACGGCTGAAAAAGGGGATGAAGGACGATCCGAGGCCGACGCCGAAGTCGAAGATGGTGGCGCCCTCCAGGAAGAAACTGCGTTTCTCCGGGAGGAAGAGGGGGAAGCGGGTGATGTTGATCTGGCGGGCGTCGACCTCCGTCTCGGCGAAGTCCGTGTTGTAGGTGAAGACCGCGTTGAGGTTGCCGGTCAGGCTCTTGTAGACGTCGAAGCCGGCGTCGAAGCGGTTGTCGCGGGGCGTGCCGGCGGTGATGTCCCGGGTGCTGTGGAGGGCCGCGTAGGGGCGGACGGAGAGGCCCTTCCCCTGGTCGAGGCCGTCGATGCCGGTGAGGAGCCCCGCCAGGGCGGGGGTGGAGAAATTGGCGTCCCGGCGGGGGCTCGCCCAGCGGTCCGTCTCGTGCTTTCGGATGATCTGCCGCTCCACGTTGAAGCCCCAGGTGTTCAGCCCGGGCTTGAAGGTGATGGTGCGCGTGGGGATGGCGATCTCGACGGACCACCCCTCGGCCGTCCGGCGGGACCGGCCTTCCCAGATGCCGTCCCAGGAGTAGTCCGAGTAGTCGCCTTTCGCGAGGCCGTCCCGGATCGCCCCCGCGGGGTTGATTTCGAAGACGTAGGCGTTCCGTCGATCGAGGAAGGTGTCCAGGAGGATGCGGATGTGGTCGTCGGTCCAGAGTTCGCCTTCCCGGGCCTTGGTGGAGGCCTTCACCTGGCCGGGCTCCCGGTCGCGGCAGAGGATCCCGAAGTAGAGGTTGTCCCGGTCCCGGAGGACGCGGACCTCGGTGGCTTCGGTGGCTTCCTGGCCGGGGTCCGGTTCCTGCTGATAAAGGCGGAAGGCCGGCGCGGCCTCCTCCCAGGCGGGGTCCGAGAGGTCGCCGTCGATCCGGGGCGGCCTGTCCACCCGCCGCGCCTCGTAGGTGGGCACGTCGTCCGCCGCCCGGGGGGCCGCGCACGGGAGGGCGAGCGCCAGGGCGAGAAACAGGAGGCGAACCCTGACCGGCGGGGCCGCGGGACGGCTCGGGCGTGACCGGCGACCGGGGTTTCGGGGGGGGCCGTTCAAGCGGCGCATCCTTCAGAAACCGAGCCCCAGCTCGGTGGTGACGACCTCGATCTGGAAGTCCCGGTGCCGGACGTCGAAGACGAACCCGGGGGGGTAGTCCTTGGTCGCCTGGATGAGCTGGTACAGGTCGATCTTGTTGCCCCCCGCCGCCAGGGCCGCGTCGATGAAGCGGAGGGCGATCTGGAGGGTGAGGGTGTGATCGGGCTTGTCCCGGGGGGTCACCGACACCACCAGGCGGTCGGCCCGAATCGCGACCGTGTACTTCATCCCCTTGTTTTCGAAGGGGATGGGGCCGATGTTGCCGGCGTGCCGGATCTGGGACCACGCGGCCTTCAGGTCGAGGTCGACGCCGCCCGTGTTCAGGTCGAGGACCCCGTTGTGCAGGCGGGTCAGTTGAGCGGTTTTCAGTCCGTACTGCAGAAGATTGACGGGGAAGAAGAGGGTGGCGCCCAGGCCGGCGACGCGATTCTCCTTCAGCCGGATGACGACGAGGCGCCCCCAGTCGCCGGCGGCGGCGAAACCGGGGAGGGCCGTCAGCAGCAGTGCAGCGGCGAGAAGGGCCCGGCGGGGCAGCCCGCGGCCGGGTTCGGTGGCGTGCGGTCTCATCGTCGACGTCCTCCCCGGGGCGGCCCTGTGCTCAGTCGATGTTCTGGACCTGCTCCCGGATCTTTTCCAGTTCGGCCTTCACGGTGATCCCCTCCCGGCTGATCTCGGTCATCTCGGCCTTGGAGAGGATGGTGTTGATCTCCCGGTTCATCTCCTGGACGATGAAGTCGAGGCGCTTGCCCACCCCCGAACCGTCGCCCAGGGCCTGGAGGAACTGGGACAGGTGGGAGCGGAAGCGGTCGATCTCCTCGGCGATCTCCGTGCGGTTGGCCCACCAGGCGGCCTCCTGGAGCAACCGGTCCTCGTCCAGCCGCGAGTCGGTCAGGATCTCCCGGATACGGGTCCGCATCCGTTCCAGGCTCCGGGCCCTGGCCTCCTCCCGGAAGGCGGCGATCCGGTCCAGGGCGGCACGCATGAGGGCCGCTCTCTCCTCGAGCACGGCGCGGAGGTTCTCTCCTTCCGCGGCCCGCATCGCCTTGAGGGCGCCGAGCGCGCGGTCCACCGTTTCCAAAACCGGTTCACGGATCCGCTCCCAGAGCGTCTCTCCTCCCACGGTGGCTTCGATGACCCCCGGGAGACGGATGATGTCCCGGAGGTGAACGGGGTCGGGGAAGCCCAGGTTCTGGTGCACCTTGTCCAGGAGGTCCTTCCACCGGCGGATGGTGCTTTCGTTCACGGACGGGTCCACCACCCCGGACCAGCGAACGTCCAGGTAAAACTCCACCCGGCCCCGGGCCACGGCGGAGCGGATCCGCTCCCGGATGGAGGACTCCAGCCGGGGCGGCAGCCCCGGGCTCTTCACGATGAGGTCAAGGTAACGCGAGTTGACGGATTTCACCTGGACGCTGATCTCGGCGCCCTCGCCGGACAGGGTGGCCGTACCGTATCCCGTCATGGATTCCATCGGCATCTCCAAAAAGCATGTTACGGGAGAAAGCAGCGGAAGTTGCGCCCGTCTCCCTCCCAGGGGGCAACCGTGTGAACTATCTCACAAAGGGGGGGGGAATGGCAAGGAGTGAAAGGAGGCGGAAGGCTGTTAGGCTGAAGGCTGAAGGCTGTTAGGCTGAAGGCTGTTAGGCTGAAGGCTGTTAGGCTGAAGGCTGTTAGGCTGAAGGCTGTCAGGCTATAGGCTGTAGTGCCTTCAGAGTATAGTCTTTGTCAAATTGAGCAACAATTGGAAAGAGCGGTTTTGCTCCCGCCGCCTTCGGGGCGGGTTGCCCCTGCGCTGCCACGTCTTGACCCCGGGGCGGCGCCGCGGACGCCCATCACCTTTTCGCGCTCCGGCTTGGGCTCCCCGGCGTCTGCGGGGGGATCAAACGCACCCTGAAAGGGTGCAGGGAAGGCGGGTTGTTTCCGGCCTGTCCTCCCCGGACCGGAAGGCCTCACCCGGGGATGCCGCCCCCCAACTCCACACGCAGCGTTCCTGTTTCCCCTTTTCTGGTTTTCCTGCGTACTCAGTGGTTCAAATCCTTCCGCGGTTATTCCGTTTCCGTTTTATCCGTGCTTATCCGTGTCCATCCGTGGTTTTTTTCCGGTTTATCCGGGTTGGGCTGTAGTCCCTACGAAGTAAGATCTTTGGCAAAATGAGCAAGATTTGAAATCGTCGGTGGGCTCCCACCGCTTTCAGAGCGGGGAAACCCGATGCGGGGACGGAGGAGGGAATCCCGGCAGCGTCGTCCGGCATGCCCCGGGGCTAAAAGGCCCCGTTTGTGCCATTCCGGGTCCGGAATCGACGTATCCGGTCTCTCGCAAAGACGCCAGGACGCAAAGCCTCGCAAAGGAATCCCCCTTTTCCGGTTCCGGCTTTGCGAGGCTTTGCGTCTTTGCGCCTTTGCGAGAGGTAAAGACCGCCAGTTTTTTTTCTGGAGCGTTCGAATGATCCGTGTCCATCCGTGTCCATCCGTGTTTTCTCTCCGGTTTATCCAGGTTGGGCTGTAGGCTGCAGGTCCGGAGGGGTTCCCCTCGGTATCGGTATCGGTATCGCAATCGCAATCGCAATCGCAATCGCAGTCGCAATCGCAGCCGCAGCCGCTGTCGCAGCCGGGATCGGCGGCCCCCCTTGCGACGGCAGCCCGCAACCCCCGATCTCCTCAGTTCCTTGCGGAGTGCGGCGCGCAGGCTGCCGGAGCGCCGCTTTGACCGCGCCGCGCAGGCCGCCGGAGCGGCGCGACCCCGATGCGACCCATGCGCCACAAATGAAACGCAGGCGCGCAGGCACAGGTCGGAGGGCACCGAACTTCTCGCAGGCATGAAGGCGCCGGGATGAAACCGAGCGAGAAAATCCGCTTGCCATTTCGCGCTTTTCATGGTTCTTTTGATCGCCTGAACGGAAGTTCCCCGGGGTCTTCGGCGTCGAAACCGATGCCGTCGCCGGGTCCGGGACCGCCTTTGAAAGCGATTTCCATGCCGGCCCTTCGCTTCCGATTCTTTTTCAGGGGCCGGGCATCTATCCGTTTTGATTTTTCAGGGGAGGAGCAATCATGACCGACATCCGGAACTGCAAGGTCGCCATCGTCGGGACGGGCCCCGCGGGCCTCACCGCCGCCATCTACGCCGCCCGGGCGAACCTCGCCCCCCTCGTTTTCGAGGGGCTCCAGCCGGGCGGGCAACTGACCATCACCACGGACGTGGAAAACTACCCGGGCTTTCCCGAGGGGGTCACGGGCCCCGACATGATGGACCTCTTCCGCCGTCAGGCCCTGCGCTTCGGGGCGGAGTGCCTCGGGGCGTCCGTCACTCACGCGGACCTCTCGAGCCGCCCCTTCGCTCTCTCGGACGACGCCGGCAACCGCTACGCCGCCGAGACCCTGGTGATCGCCACCGGGGCTTCCGCCAAGTACCTGGGGATCCCCTCGGAGAAGGCGCTGATGGGGAAGGGGGTGTCCGCGTGCGCCACCTGCGACGGTTTCTTTTACCGCGGCAAGGAAGTGGCGGTGGTGGGCGGCGGCGACACCGCCATCGAGGAGGCGGTCTTTTTGACCCGCTTCTGCACGAAGGTCACGCTGGTGCACCGGCGGGACGCCCTCCGCGCCTCCAAGATCATGCAGGAAAAGGCGCTCCGGAACCCGAAGCTGGCCTTCGCCTGGAACTCGGTGGTGGAGGAGGTCCTGGGGACGCCGGAATCGGGCGTCACGGGGCTCCGGCTGAAGAACGTGAAAACGGGGGAGCTGTCCGACCTGCCGTGCCACGGTGTCTTCATCGCCATCGGCCACCAGCCCAACACCGCCATCTTCAAGGGGCAGCTGGAGATGAACGAGGTGGGCTACATCCTCACCCGGGGGAAGTCCACGAAGACCAGCGTGGAGGGCGTCTTTGCCTGCGGGGATTCCCAGGACCCCACCTACCGCCAGGCCATCGTGGCCGCGGGTACCGGCTGCATGGCCGCCATCGACGCCGAGCGCTTCCTGGAGGAGCACGCGGGCTGAGGGGGGAAGGGTACAAACCACGATCCCCGCGAACACGCGGCTGCGGTGAATGCGGGCACGCCTCCGGATGTCTTCTTCCGCGCTTTCCCCTTGTGCCCCTGCCCGTTGGCTCCTTCCGTCCCTTTGGTCCTTTTGGTCCTTTGGGTCCCTTCGTCCTTTCCCGCTCCAGGGCTGCCAGGGCGCGGCGGGCCGGCGAGAAGGCCGGCGCCTTCCCCCGGCGCCTTCCCGCCCTTGTTATCGCTTCGGGAAGGGGCGTGGTTCGATTTGGGGCCGCGCCGCTCCGGCGGCCTGCGCGGCGCGGGGAAAGCGGCGCTCCGGCAGCCTCCGCGCCGAACGCCCCGGGACGGTGCCCGGTTTTTCGCGCCCGCCACCTGTGATTTTCCCCATACAAAGTGCGATCTGTGGCAATTGTGCTTTTTGTGCAAAGGGTTAGACTGGAATCAAGGGAGGAGGGGCGGGATGCCCCGAGACTCCCGAAAACAGCTGGTCGGACCGGCTGGGTTACACCTGGAGGTGAATCATGAAAACCCGGAACCTGCTTCGAACCCTTTGCCTGCTGACCCTCGCCGCCCTGGCCGCCGGCACCGTGTCGGCCGGCTCGGCCTACCTCCTCCCGCAGATCGCCGACGGCCGCTCCGGCAGCCTGACGCTGAGCACCCACTTCTCCGTACACAACCCCGGCAGCTACGACGCCTCGGTGACCCTGCGCTTCTACCAGGATTCGGGGTCCGCCTGGACGGTAAGCCTGCGGAGCTACGACCGCACCGACGCCGACGGGGCGCGGTCCTCCACGACCTTCACCCTCGGCCCCCACGAGACGGCGGTGTTCTTCACCCAGGGGGCCGCTCCCCTGGCGACCGGGTGGGCGCGCGTGGAGTCCAACCGCCCGCTGGTGGTCTCGGCGGGCTACACCGCGGTGGACAGCAGCGTCTCCCCGGCGAGGCCGCTCTGGGAAGTCGGCGTGCTGCCGTCCGCCTGTGCCACGGAGTTCACCTTCGAGGCCAACGTCAGCGCGGACGACAGTTTCACGGGGATCGACGTCACCACCGCCTACGCCGTCGTCAACCCCAACGACTACGACGCCAACGTGACCGTGACGCTCCACAACCGGATCGGCAAATCGGTGGGCGCCACGAAGAGCCTCTTCCTTCCGGGGGGGGCGCACCAGTCCCGCTACCTGACGGAACTCTTCAGCGACTACGCGTTCAGCGGCCGCTTTCACGGCACCGTCCGCTTCACCAGCAACGTCAACGTGTCCGTGGTGGCCCTGCGGCAATCCGCGGGGTCGGGGGGCACGGTGGTCCTCTCCACCCTCTCCTGCCTCCCGGACGGGGAGATGAAACACCAGGTCCTCCACGAGACGGAGCCCAACGGCACCTACGCAGCTTCCCAGTTCGTGAGCCTCCCGGCGGAGATCATGGGCACCGTCAACAGCTACAACGACACGTCGGACACCGACACCTACCAGTTCACCCTGACCACCGGGGACGTCCTGACGGCCACCATCCTCAGCGAATCGCTCGGGGCCCCGCTGGAAGCCGAACTCAGGCTCTACCGCGCCGACAACGTCCTGATGGAGGCCGTGGCCTCGATCGGGAACGGCGACCCGCGCCTCCGCTGGACGACCACCGCCACGGGCATCTACTACCTTCAGGTGCGCTCGGCGGGCGCCAGCTACGGCCGGGACGCCTACTACCGCCTGCTGATCCTGAAGAAGTAACCCAAGGAGCAACACCATGAGGAAATACGCTGCTCAACGGCTAATTCGCTTCGCTTCACTCCTGTTTGCCCTGTTGCTCGGTCTTGCCGGTGCCCCCCTCGCCCAGACCCACTGGTACGGCGTCCACCTCACCGAGGCGGCCCCCTGGGTGACCACCCTCCACGTCCACAACAACGGCGATGCCGAGGCCCCCTTCACCCTGACCGTCCGGGGGGCCGACGGGACGCCGGTCCACCAGGAGGAGTACGTCGCCCCCGGCCGCGGCGCGGCGGTCCTCGTCTTCCCCACGGGCGCCGGTTACGCCCCGGGCCCGGGGGAGGTCCTGATGACGCCCGTGGAAGGGACCTTCGAGGTGACCGCGGCGTCCGGGAAGGTCCGGCCAAGGGTGTGCTACCGCTACGGCTCCACCCCCTCCGTCTCGGAGTTCTTCCTCCGCTCCACCTGGGCCCTGGAGTACCTGCTGCCCAACACGGTGCAGTCCCACTTCTCCTGGGCGGGGGTTGCGATGATGAACCCCGGCGGCAACCCCCTCGTGGTGACCCTGACGGCCTTCCGGGGCGGGACGGCCCGGGGCGAGACGACGGTGACGGTGGGCCCCGGGGCGAAGTACGTCCGGCTCTCCACCGAGATCTGGGCCGGGCTCGGATACACGGACTTCGACCATGTCCGGGTCTCGGCCGCGTCCCCGTTCCCGCCCCCCATCACCATCGTGGGCAACACCGCCCAGGACCGCCACGTCTACTTCAACGGCGAGGCCACCGACACGGATCTGCCCCCGGCCGGGGGGACGACGGTCGCGGTGGACCCCATCGCCGGGAACCTTCGCTGCGTCCCCGCCGGGACCTTCACCCAGGGGAGCACCGGGGTCCCGTGCCAGGGGATGGACGAGGGCGCCTTCACCCACCGCTTGACCCGCTCCGTCGCCATGATGGAAACGGAGGTCACCCGGGGGATGTGGGCGGCCCTGCGCGTCCTCCGGCCCTCCCTCCCGGAGGACCCCTGCGGGGTGGCGACCTCTCCGGATCACCCGCTGGTGGAGGCGACCTGGTACGAGGCCGTCCTCTTCGCCAACCTCCTCTCCCTCGAGCGGGGGCTGACCCCGTGCTACTACACCGACGCCTCGCGGGCGGTCCCCATCGACGCCACGAACTACGCCGACAACGACGCCGTTCACTGCGCGTTCGACGCCCCGGGCTACCGGCTCCCGACGGAAGGGGAGTGGGAGTGCGCCTGCCGGGCGGGCACGACGACCCCCTTCTTCGTCCCGGAACCCGGCTACACCACCGGGAATTGCAGCCAGTCGTCCGTTGCCGGGATGTACCTGGTCCTGGAGACGGTGGTCCGGTTCAAGGGGAACAGCGGCGGTGCCGGCACGCCCTTCCCGGTGGGGGAACTCCTGCCGAACGCCTGGTCCCTGTACGACCTGTCCGGCAACGTGAGCGAGTGGGTCTGGGACCGGTACGAGTGGTATCCGTCGGGCAGCCTCGTCGATTACACGGGGCCGGCCGGCGGCAGCATGCACACGACCCGGGGAGGATGCTGGGAATCCGACGCCCGGCATGTTCGTTCGTCGAGCCGGGGAAGCACCAACCGGTACATGCGGCACGAAGACGTCGGGTTCCGCCTCGTCCGGACGATGCCGTGAGATTCGGCTGAAGGCTGTTAGGCTGAAGGCTGTTAGGCTGAAGGCTGTTAGGCTGAAGGCTGTTAGGCTGAAGGTCCGGAGATCTTTCCTTCGGTATCGGTATCGGAATCGGTATCGCAATCGCAGTCGCAGTCGCCATCGCAATCGCTGTCGCCATCGCAATCGCTGTCGCAACGGGGAACTCGGTCGCAGCTGGGATCGGTGCCTCCCCTGGCGACGGCAGCCCGCAGCCATCGATCTCCTCCCCTCCTTGCGGAGTGCGGCGCGCAGGCTGCCGGAGCGCCGCTTTGACCGCGCCGCGCAGGCCGCCGGAGCGGCGCGACCCCGACGCGACCCATGCGCCTTAAATGAAACACAGGCACGCAGGCACAAGGCGTAGGGTGCCGAACATCTTGCAGGTATGAGGGCGACCGGATGAAACCGAGGCGCGGAGGCACGGAGATGCGGTACTCCCGGTCATCGTGAACCGCCCACGCGCGCGCCTCGGCTCGGCGCGCATACTTGCCGTACGCCGGGCGAGCCGAGCCCGGCGCTGGCATCATGCCTCCCCCTTGGCCAGGCGCGCGCCTCGGCTCGGCGCGCGTACTTGCCATACGCCGGGCGAGCCGAGCCCGGCGCAAACATCCCTTCCTGTCTCCTTGGCCAGGCGCGCGCCTCGGCTCGGCGCGCGTACTGGCGTACGCCGGGCGAGCCGAGCCCGGCGTTGGCGTCGTGCCTCCCCCTCGGCCGGGCGCGCGCCTCGGCTCGGCGCGCGTACTTTAGTCCGACAGTTCCCAGGTCGTGCCGACCGCAACGAAGGGGGCGGTGCCCGTCACCGCCACCCCGTCCAGGTACCACACCGCGTTCGCCCCGCTGACCCGGTTCCGCCACATCACGTCCGGCTTCCCGTCCCCGTTGAAGTCCCCCACCGCCCCCAGGT
>JAGNHB010000055.1 GCA_018001935.1 Acidobacteriota bacterium | reverse complement strand
TCCTTTCTATAGAATAAGGCCTTCTTTAGAGGCCGGGCTATAGAGTTTATTACCGCCTCTCCGCGGATGGGGCTGGCCCAATCCCTGACCGTTGCTCTTGGCCTTCTTCCTCACCGGTGCGGAGACGGCGCGGATGCAGGCGGGGACTCGTGCGCTCTGTCCGGAAATCACCCTCGCCGCGCACCCGGCTGCTCCCTCGAGAGGTCGCCCCCGAAATCGTGCGCGATTTAGCAACGAGTTTACTTTGAAGGTACTACAGCCTGTAGCCTGTAGCGTGCCGCCCGGCATCCCTCACGGTTTGTAGCCGTCCGTCAGGGTCAGCATGAAGGCGACGATGTCGTCGATCTCGAGTTCCGTGAGCTTGAGGTTGCCCAGTTCCTCCGTGTTGACGTTGCGCGGGCACTCGGGCGGGGGCCAGGGAGCGACGTCCCGCGTGTTGTAGAAGGAGACGACCTGGCGGAGGGTCTTGAAGACGCCGTTGTGCATGTAAGGGCCGGTCAGGGCCGCGTTGCGCAGGGTGGGGACGCGGAATTTTCCGTCCTCGGACGGTTTCTTCAGGAAGGCGCCCAGGCCGAGGTCCACCCAGGCGAAGCCGTCGGGGTTGTGCTGCTTCGGAAGCGTGTAGAAGGGGTTCTCGGGGTTTTTCGGCGTGCCCAGGTTGTCGTAGGTGAAATCGGTGAAGAGGGGGGGCTTGCCGTCCGGTCCGGGCTTCGAAGGGTGACAGGCGGCGCAGTTGCCTTTCTTCTCGTCCTCGAAGAGGGCCAGCCCCCGAAGTTCCTGGGGGCTGAGCTTCACCTTCCCCTGGAGATACAGGTCGTACTTCGAATCGAAACGGTTCACCTCGGAGGACATCTGGAATTCCGCGAGCGCCTCGGCGGCGTGGTGGTAGGCCTTCTTGACGTCAACGAGAGCGTCCTCGCCGAAGACCTTCCGGAAGAGGGGGGCGTAGGCGGCCTTGCGGAGGCTCGCCACCACGGCCGCCTCGTCGGGGTTGGCCATCTCCAGCGGGTTCAGGAAAGGTTGCTTGGCCTGCTCCACCAGGTTGTTCACTCGCCCGTCCCAGAAGTTGCCGCCGACCCAGACCTCCTCCTTCTCGTCGTAGTGGAGGGCCGGCGCAAAACCCCCGTAGGCGGAGGGGAGGTCGTTGCGGTTCCCGAAGCGGTCGGGGTGGACGCCGCGGGAGACGGGGAGCGTCCCGTCGGGGTTGGAGAAGCCCCGTTCGGGCCGGTGGCAGTCCGCACAGGCCTGGCCGGGCGGGGTGGAGAGGCTCTGGTCGAAGAAGATCGCCTTGCCCAGTTCCTGCCGGGGGGTCAAGCCGGCGGGGGGGGCGGGGTTGGCCGGGCCGTCCGCCTTCGGCGACTCGGCGGGGGGAAAGGCCGTCATCATTACCAAACCCGACAGGATCGACAGCCAGAGGAAATTTCTCAGCATGGGCACCTCCCGCTTCAATTCGCGCTAAAAGGAATTCTACCACCACTGAACGGTTGACAAAAAGAGCTTTTAATGTTTTATAGTTGATTTGAGACCGAAGGCCACAAGATGTTGTGCCAGGTCTGTAAACAGCGCGGGGAAACGGCCTGCGGGACCGGTTCCAACGGAGCGATAAACCCATGAATCCGGACGAGATCAGCGACGTCGAGCCCCGTGACGGGCTGCTTTGCTTCCGCATCGTCCTCTGCGGCCCCGGCTGCAGCGGCAAGAGTTCCCTGCTGAAGTTCGTCCACTCGCAGATTGACCCGGAGCGGGCGGAAAAACTGGTCAGCCTCGACACCGACACGGGGCGGACCCTCTTCTTCGACTACCTTCCGGTGGACCTGGGCTTGATCCCCGAGGTCGGCCGGCCGGTGCGGCTCGACGTCTACACCTCGCCCGGGCAGGCCTTCTACGACGAGGCCCGCCGGATCGTCCTGCGGGGGGCCGACGCGGTGGCCTTCGTCGCCGACTCGGACCCGGCCCGGGCCCCCGCCAACGTGGAGGCCCTCGAGAACCTCAAGCAGGCCCTGGCCGCGTGGGGCATGCGCTACGACGAGATCCCCCTGGTGTTCGTCTACAACAAGCGGGACCTGCCGGACGCGGTCCCCCTCGAGGATCTGCGGGCCGCCCTCAACCCCGGTCGCCGCCGGCCGGACTTCCGGGCCATCGCCAGCATCGGGAAGGGCGTGCGGCCCATGCTGGAGGCCCTCTGCGCCATGGTCTTCGAACGCCACCTCGCCGTCGCCGGTGCCCGCCGGCCCTGATCAGCGGAAGGCTGTTAGGCTGAAGGCTGTCAGGCTGTAGGTCCGATGGTATTCCCATCGGCATCGGCTTCGGTATCGGTATCGGTATCGCAATCGCTGTCGCCATCGCAATCGCCTCCGCCGTCGCTGTCGCCATCGCAACACGTTCAGGTTGCAGGCGATTCCGCGGTTGCTCTTGCCGGCATGTTGTCGTTCCCAGTCGCCTGCCGAGAATGTGCGGAGTGCTGAACGTTCCGGAAGCCCGTCCGTGTATTGCGTGGTTCCTTCGCGATCGGCCGTGTAGGGGTCCCCTTTCACTCCGCTTCCGGCGCGTCGCGGCGGTTGAGCACTTTCCAGAGTTTCTCCTGGAGTTCCTGGATGTGGTAGGGTTTCTGGATGAAGCCGGCCAGGTCCTTTTCCCTGAACTTCCGCGAGGCGGTGCGCTCGTCGTAGCCGCTGGAGAGCAGGACCTTCACGGCGGGCTTGATCCGCCGCATCTCCTGGAAGGCCGCCGCCCCGTTCATCCGGGGCATGGTGAGGTCGAGGAGGACGCAGGCGATCTCCTCCGCGTGCCCGCGGAAGATCTCCACCGCCTCCAGCCCGTCCACGGCTTCCAGGACCGTGAAGCCGAGGTGCCGCAGCGACTGGGCGCAGCAGTCCCGGACGATCTCCTCGTCGTCCACCAGGAGGATGGTCCCGGCGAAGACCGGGTCCGAGGCCGGCTCGATCGCCCGGGCGGCCCCGGGGGTCGCCGGGGATTCCGCCTCCAGTGCGGGGAACGCCACGCACACGGTGGTTCCCCTCCCCGGGGCACTGTCGACGAAGATGGCCCCGCTGTGGGCCTGGACGATCCCCAGGACCGCCGACATCCCCAGGCCGCGACCCTGGAACCGGGTAGTGAAGAAAGGCTCGAAGAGGCGGGAGAGGGTCGGCGCGTCCATCCCGCAGCCGTTGTCCTTCACTTCCATGAACACGAACGGGCCCGCGGGGGGCTTCGCCGACGTCCGGCTGCCCTCGAGTTCCGGGGGGGTGAAAAGGCGGGCGCCGGTGGTCAGCGTGATGTTGCCGGGCCGTTCGCCGATGGCCTCGGAGGCGTTGACCACGAGGTTCATCAGCACCTGCTGGACCTGGCCGACATCCGCCCGGATCGGGGGAAGTTCCCTCGCCGGGCGGTGGTCGAGGGTCACCGCCTTGGCGATGGAGGCCCGGAGCAGGTGGGTGTTCTCCTCCACCAACCGGTTCAGGTCGGTGTCCCCGATCTGGAAGTGGCCGTGCCCGGAAAAGGTCAGCATCTGCCGCGTCAGGTCGGCGGCGCGCTGGGAGGCCTTCATGGCCGCCTCGATGCTGCCCCGGGCCTTGGTCCCGGCGGGGATCGTGAGCAGGGCGTAGTCCATGTTGCCCAGGATGGCGGTGAGCAGGTTGTTGAAGTCGTGGGCGATCCCGCCGGCGAGGATGCCGAGGCTCTCCAGCTTCTGGGTGTAAAGCAACTGACGTTCCATGTCGATCCGTTCCGCCTCCGCCCGTTTCCGCCCCGTGACGTCCTGGATCATGGCGAGGACGTGGAAGTCGTTGTCCTTGCCGTTGAGCAGGGAGGTGGAGATGGTGATCGTCCGCCGGGAACCGTCCTTGTGGGCGATGACCCACTCCTCGTTCTGGAGGTCCTCGCCGAGCCGCATGCGGGCCATCCGGTCCTCGGCGCGGGCCCGGACCTCGGGGTCGGGGTAGAGGGCCTGGTACCAGCCCAACCGGTTGATCTCCTCGGCGGTGTAGCCGGTGATCTCCGTCATGCGGTCGTTCCAGACGGTGAAGTTCACGAAGGGGGAGGTGACGACCGGGTGGCAGACGCAGAGGCCCTCGACGGCCCGGGCGATGACGGACTGGCGGAAGGCGCTCTCCTGCCGCAGGGTTTCCTCCGCCTGTTTCCGCGCGGTGATGTCGAGCCAGAAGCCGATCAGTTCCTTTGCAACGCCCCGGTCGCTCTCGGAGAGGACCCCGGTGTCCAAGAACCACCGGTACGTCCCGTCGGCGCACTTCCACCGGTACTCGAGGTTGACCTTGCCGGTCCGGAAGATGGCCTCGTACGCCTTCAGCGCGTGGTCGCGGTCCTCCGGGTGCAGGTTGCGGGTCCAGAAGGTGGAGGAGCTTGTGAAGGCGGACGGCGGGTAGCCGGTCAGCGCCTCCACCTGCTCGCTGACCCAGGTGGTGGGGAGGTCGGGGGTGGGCCGGACGGTGTAGAAGCACACCGGGAGGGTCTTCAGGATCAGGAACTGGCGCTGCTGGCTGAGCAGGAGGGCGTCCCGGGCCTGCCGGCGCTCGCTGATGTCGTGGATGACGCCCACGGAGCCGATGACGCGGCCCCGGCCGTCCCGTACGGGGTACCCGTTGATCTCGACCCAGACGACCTCGCCGGCCCGGCTCAACATCCGGACTTCGTACTCGTCGGAGCGTTCCCGCGTTCGGGAGAGGTTCTTCTCGAGGATCAGGGACCGGTCCTCGGGGTGGATGATGGTCTGGATCCCGATGCGCCCGACGAGTTCGTGTTCCTCGTACCCCAGCATCCGGCAGATGGCGGGGTTGGCGTAGAGGATGCGGTCGTCGTTGTCGACGTGCAAGACCCCCTCCGAGAGCTTCTCCAGGAGGGTCCGCAACGCATCCACGGGCAAGGGGAGCCTTTTCGAACGGTCGTTCATCTCGATCCCCGGACAGCGGTCATCATCCGTCCCCCCGCTCCCCGGGACCTGCCGCCACCGACGACTCCCCTACCCCGCGAAGACCCGAGACTCGAAGCGTGCGCGGAGAGCGATTATTCTAAGTATAATTTACGCTCGACGAGCTGTCAACGCCGATTCACCTCCGGGCCGCGGTGTTTTGGCCCTTGAAACTTCCGCGGCGGTCGGATATCCTTGCAACATTCGCCCGGGGGGACAATCGGAAGGAGAGGGGGAGAATCGATCGGTCCGGAGCGGGAGCATGTCGGGCACCTTCACCACCACGGTGGAAACCGCGCGGGAGCTGCTGAAAATGTACCAGGCCAGGGGGCTGATCGCCTTCCTGGAGGTCCTGCGCTCCCACGCGGACGTCGTGGCGGACGACCTGGCCGGGGACCTCAAGGAGATGAACGCCCGTTTCGCGGCCACCCTCTACGGCATCCTGGCCGTCCTCTACGTGAACGACAGCGACCGGATCATCCGCCGCCAGCTCGCCCTCATGGAAACGTACAGCGGGGAGACCGACCCCGTGCGGAAGGCGGCCGCCTTCGTCCAGGGGGTGGGCGGCTTCCTGAAGACGTACGAGGAGGAACGGAAGAGCCGGAGCCTGTCGGAAACGGTGAAACTCTTTCTCGCCTCCTGCTCCCTCAAGGAACTCCGGGCCCTGACCGTCCAGACGGTGGCCGAGAAGTTCGGCTACAACACCAACTACCTCTCCAACCGGTTCCGGCAGGAGCAGGACCTGACCCTGCAGGAAGCCCTCCAGAACGAGAAGCTCAACCGGGCCTACCTGGCCCTGAAGGACGTGGAGGCCCGGCTGACCGTGAAGGAACTCTCCTGGAACCTCGGCTTCATCGACGCCGCCTACTTCAGCCAGCTCTTCAAGACCCGCTTCGGGCTTCTCCCCACCCAGGTCCGGCAGTGCGGCTGAACCGGCGCCCTCCCCTCGTCGCCGCCCTGTTCCTCCTGCTGACGGCCGCGGCCGCGGTGGGCGCCCCGCCCCCCGCCCTCGGGCGGATCTCCCTCGAGGAGGGACTCTCCCAGAGTTCGGTGAACGCCGTCCTCCAGGACCGGGACGGCTTTCTCTGGATCGGCACGGGCGGCGGGCTGAACCGCTACGACGGTCAGCGGGTCCGCCCGTTCAAGCGGGACGTTCGAAACCCGAAGGGACTGAGCAACAACATTGTCCTGGCCCTCTGCCAGGACCGGGACGGCTTCCTGTGGGTCGGCACCGAAACCGGGGGCCTGAACCGCTTCGACCCCCTGTGGGAGACCTTCTCCCGGCCCATCACCGTTCCGGGCGGGCGCCGGGCGGGCGCGGGCGTCACGGCGCTGGCCGTCGACGCCGGGGGCGGGCTATGGGTGGGGACCGTGGAGGGGACCGGGCGCTTCGACCCGCGCTCGGGGCAGCCGCTCCCGGCCGGGGCGGCCGGGGAGGCGCTGCGGACACGGGGCGCGGGGGCGCTCTGCGTGGACCGTGCCGGGAACGTCTGGGTCGGGTCCGGTGCGGAGGTGCTCCGCTGCGCCCCGGGCGGCCGGCTCTCGGTCTTCGCGGTGCCCGCGGGGCCGTCCGGCCGGCGGGAGGCCGTGCAAAGCCTGGCGGAGGCCCCCGGCGCGGACCTGTGGGTGGGCACGGCCGCCGGGTTGTTCCGCCTGTCGCCGGGGGCCGGTGCGTTTACGCCCTGCCGGGCCCGGGCGGCCGGCGGGACCGCGTCGTTCGGCGCCTCCGTGACGTGTCTGCTCACGGACCGTTCCGGCCGCACCTGGGTCGGCACGCGGAACAGCCTTCATCGAATCCCCCGGGGGGGGACGGTGGTGGAGCCGGTCCGCCTCGCCGGGGTCGCCGGCATCGACGACGAGCCCGGGGTCCACGCCCTCTTCGAGGACCGGTCCGGGGTGATCTGGGTGGGGACCCTGGCCCATGGCCTCCTGAAGTACGTCCCCAGCCGCGAGGTCTTCGACTGGGCCTGCCACGAGCCGTCAGACCCCCGTTCGCTGCCCCGGAGCATGGTCCTGTCCCTTTTCGAGGGCCGGGACGGGACCTTCTGGGTGGGGACCTCCGGCTCCGCGCCCCTCACGGCCGTCGATCTCCGGACGGGCGAAACGCGGCCCGGCGAATTCCCCGGCTTCCCCGCCGGCGACGGGGCCCGCTTCCCGGTTTACGTGGTCCGGGAGTCCCGGGCCGACCCCGGCGTCCTGTGGGTGGGCACCGGGGGAAGCGGGCTCTACCGCTTCGATCGTCGCCGGAAGACCCTGGCCCGCGTGCCGCTCGTCCTCCGGTCGCCGGACGGGCGGACCGTGACCGCAGACCACGTGTGGGCGCTCCACGAGGACGAACAGGGGACCTTGTGGGTGGGCACCGCGGATGCGGGCTTGGTTCGGGCCGGACCGGGCGGCGGGGCGGCGGAGCGGGTCCCTCTCGGCGGGACGGGTGCGGAGGCTGCACACCCCCCCGCCATCCTCTGCCTCCACGCGTCGGCGTCGGAACCGGGGGTCCTGTGGGTGGGCACGGCGGGTGCGGGCCTGGTGCGCCTGGAGAAGGCCGGGGGCCGGCGCCTCCGGTTCCGGCACGACCCGCTCCGGCCCGGCACCCTGAGCGACGACGCCGTGGCGGCCATCCTGGAGCCTGCCGGCCGGCCCGGCGAGCTCTGGCTCGGGACCGCCGACGGTCTGAACCGGCTGGAGAAGGCCTCGGGACGGTTCAAGTCCTTCGGCGCCGCGGAGGGGTTGGCGGACACGTCCATCGCGGGGGTCCTGGAGGACCAGCGGGGCTTCCTCTGGGTCGGGACGCTCAAGGGCCTCACCCGCTTCGACCCCCGGACGGGGCGCGTCCGGAACTACGACGCCCGGGACGGCGTCCGGGTGCGGGAGTTCAACCGGAACGCCTGCTGGAAAAGCGCCGCGGGGCGGATGGCTTTCGGCGGCGTCAACGGCGTCGTGTCCTTCGACCCGGAGTCGGTGAAGGACAACCCCGTGATTCCCCCCGTCGTGCTGACCTCCTTCCGGGTCCGCGACCGGGAGATGCGCTTCCGCCTGGGCCGCCCGCCTTACCGGGGCACGGTCGAGCTCTCCCACGACGAGAACGTGCTCGGCTTCGAGTTCGCCGCCCTGGACTACCGCGCACCGGAGAAGAACCGCTACGCCTGCTGCATGGAAGGGCTCGACACGGGGTGGGTGGACTGCGGCACGCGGCCCTTCGCCCGCTACCCCGGCATGCCGCCGGGGGAATACCGGTTCCGGGTGCGGGGAAGCAACAACGACGGCGTGTGGGACCCGGAAGGGGTCTCCGTGCGGATCGTGGTTCACCCGCCCTTCTGGCGGACCGGCTGGTTCATGGCGCTGGCCGTGGTCCTGTTCGCCTTCGTGTCTTACGGCCTGCTCAGCCTCGCGCAGCGCTACGCCATGCTGATCGCCTTCTGGCGCCGCCGGGGGCACATCGGCCGGTGGCGGATCGTGGACACCGTGGGGCGGGGCGGTTGCGGGACCGTCTACCGCGCCGTCCACCCCAAGACGGGCCGGGTGGCGGCGGTGAAGGTCCTGGACCGGGAACTGGTGGACGAGGAGGGCCGCAAGCGCTTCGTCCGCGAGGGGTTGATCTGCGAGCGTCTCAGCCACCCCTGCGTGGTGAAGGTCTTCGAGCGGGGCGAGGCGGGCGGGCAGCTCTACTACGCCATGGATTTCGTGGAGGGGATCACCCTCAAGGCCTGGGTGGCGGAGCGACGGCCCGACGTCCGCACCGCCGCCGGCCTCGCGTCCGTCCTGCTGGACCTGCTGGACGACTTCCACCGGGTGGGGATCATCCACCGGGACTTCAAGCCCGAGAACATCATGCTGCTGCCCGAGCGGGCGGGAACCGGCAACCCCGAAGGGGACCCGGCGGGCTTGCGCGAGCGGGTGCGGATCCTGGACTTCGGCATCGCCAAGATCCTGGGGGACATCACCCTCACCCGGACGAGCCTCCTTTCGGGGACGCTCCAGTACATCCCCCCCGAGCACCTCTTCGGCAAGCGGGTCCGGGACCCCAACTACGACTTCTACTCCTTCGGGGTCATCCTCTACGAGATGCTCACCGGTGAGCTTCCCTACCGGGCCGGGGAGTCCTTCGAAACCCTGGCGGCCATCCTGAGCGAGCCCGTGCCGTCACCCCGGGAGTTGAACCCCGCGGTGCCCGAGGGGCTCTCGGGCCTGGTCCTGGAGCTGATCGCCCGCAAACCGTCGGACCGGCTGCGCCAGTACGGCCTGATCCGCAAACGCCTCGACGCCGTTCTCGCCGATCTTGAGGTGACCGACGTTCCGCCGGAGCCCGCCGCCCCGCCGCCGCGTGAAACCCCCTGAACCGCGCCCCCCCGTGATGCGTTGACCCCAAGGCACCCTTGTGTTCCGAGGGGCTCACCGGGGGGCCGGGTGACGGGTACGACATGCCGGGGGGCACGAAAACCGGTCCCGTGCAGGCCTCCGGGTCACCGCCTGAACATGGCGCCGCGGGTCGTCACCAGGTAGAGCGTGACGGGAGCCAGGAAAGAGAGGGCCTTGACCATGCGGGCCGTCGGTTGGAAACCCGTGAACCCGAGACCGAGTGCGACGACCAGGTACAGGGCGGCGAGGGCGCCCAGCCCGGCGAGGGCCCGGCGGATCTCGGGCCAGAGGCTCTCGAAGGGTGTGACCGCCCACGACAGCACCCAGGTGAAGGCCATGTAACCCATCATCCGGCTGACGGAAGCGTCGGGGTCCACGGGGGGGACGCCCGACCCGGTGAACAGCCGGAGGATCAGCGCCAGCAGGCCCGCCCGCACTAGGAGGTCGACGAGGAGGGCGGCGACGGCGGCCGTGACCAGCCCGATGGTCGCGGCGGCGGCGTGTTGTCGGGCGGGGATGTCCTGGTGGTTGACGGTGGCGCGCCAGATCAGCACCGCGGCGAACCCGGCGACTAGGAGCATCAGCCCGAAGTGGCTGTGCACGAAGGGGGGCGGGCTTCCGCCCTTCGGGGGCTCCGTCAGGACAATGGCGCAGACGCGGAGCAGGGTGTAGAGGTAGCAGGCCGGGAGGAAGCCGACCAGCAGGAGGGGCAGCTTGACCCTCCACCGCCCCGGCCAGGCGAAGACCAGGGCCGTGAGGATCACCACCACGGGGCTGGCCATGCAGCCGGGGGTCAGGGTCACCATGGACCCCGAGACGGTGAGGGCGTTCCCCCTGGCCGCGGTGGTGGAGAAGAAGGAAAGGACCCAGGAGGCGTGGGAGACGATGAGCGCGCGCATCCACTCGCCCAGGGCGCTCCCGAGGAAGATTCCGTAGTAGACCGTGTGACCCGCCAGCCACCCCAGGGCGAACCAACCGGCGCGCACCCAGAGGGCCCGGCGCGGGGCCGCGGGGGGGGCGGTGCCGGCGGGGTCGGCTCCGCGGGCGGAACGGGCCCAGAGCAGGAAGACCAGGAAGGTCCCGGTGACCACCAGGACCTGGCCGACCACCATGTGCATGGACCAGACCGTCCCGGGGTACCGGGTGCCCACGACGACGATCAGGAAGGCACGGAGGAGGTTCAGGCCGAAGACCGTGGCGAAGCCCAGGGCCAGCCCCTCCAGCTTCGACCGCAGCGAGGCGGGGAAGGGGACCACCGCCGCGGCGTAGACCATGAACACGAGAAAGCCGGTGCACTCGGTGGACAGGGTGAAACGGGCCTTGTCCAGGCCGATCACGTTGCCGGACCAGGAGGCGTTCAGGCCGAAGAGGAGCATCCAGTGCCCGGTGAGGCGGGCGAGGAAGGCACCGTAGGGTTCCAGCACCGTCGCCTGGAACCATCGGGCCTGGTCGAGGAGCCAGGCCAGGACGGACAGGGCCACAAAGCCCCCCACCCAGAGGTAGGGGGCCCGGCCCGCCGGGGGCCGGGTGACCGGCGATTCCGCCGGGGTTTGCGCGGCCGGGCGGGGTTCGCTTCCGCTGTCGGGTTCGCCGGGTCGGGTCTGGGGCATGGTTTCTCGCATCGTCGGGTTCGGGCATCCGCCCGTGAGAAGAGCATTCCTACACCACGTCGGGGACCGTGTCAAACGGTTTCGGGGCTGGGCGGGCAAAGAACCGCCGCCGCCTGTTACCGTCATGTTACGAACGATCGCCGGAAAACGGGTATCCTGAAGATGAGAAGTGAAACGTCCGGAAAGGAGGACACCCATGTTGAAGCGATCGATCCTGAATTTGACCCTGACCCTGGTCCTGGCGGCGGCCGGGTTCGCCGCGGTGCACGCCCAGACCGCCGAGGCGGCGGTGAAGGCGTTCGTGGGGGGCTGCCGCCTCGGGCCGGCGGAGGGGGACGGGAAGCTGGAGATCGTCCCCGTGGAGGCGCCGGCGGCGTCCCTGCCCGGGGGCGTCCTGACGCTGGACGATGCCCTGGCGGCAAAGGCGCTCACGGTGTCGGAGGTGAGCGAGTCGGGGAGCGTGAACACCCTGCGGGTGACCAACCGCTCGAAGCAGGCGGTGTTCATCATGGCGGGGGAGATCCTGGCCGGGTCCAAGCAGAACCGGATCCTGCAGGTGGACGTGCTCCTGCCGCCGGGTGCGGTCGATGTCAGCCTCCAGGCCTTCTGCGTGGAGCACGGTCGCTGGACCTACAAGAGCAAGGAGTTCTACTCCGAGCGGAACGCGGCGCCCATCTCGGTCCGCCGGGTGGCCCAGCAGGGCAAGGCCCAGGGCGAGGTCTGGCAGGAGGTGGCCTGCAACAACGCCGCGGTGGGGACGGTGTCCGGGACGGGGTCCCTTTCGGACTCCTTCAACACCAAGAAGGTCCGTGAGACCAAGGACCGCCTGGCGAAGCGCTTCGGCGACCTGCCGGCCCGCTGCCCCCGGGCCACGGGCGTGGTGGTCCGGATCGACGGGAAGGTTCTGGCGGCCGACCTCTTCGCGGACCGGCGCCTCTTCGAAAAACTCTGGGACAAGATGCTGGAGTCGTACCTCGTGGAGTATGCCCGCCGGATGTCCGGCGAGGCGGCGGACGGGGCCGCCGCAACGGCCGCCGACTTCCTCCGCCGGGTGGCGGGGGCCCGCGTGGACCTCGACCCGGCGCCGTCGGCCGGCCGCACCGTGGAACTGTTCGCGCCGGCCCTGTCGGGCGCGGGGGTGCTCCGGGACGGGGCGCCCGTCCACTTGGCCCTCTTCCCGACGGACCCCGACGCTGCGCGGAAGGCGCCCCGGACGCCGCTCCAGCGCAACTACCCCCCGAACAGCGTCAACCAGGGCCCCGTGCAGCAGCAGCGGTAGGGCCCTGGACGAAGGGAAATCCCGAGGAGGAAGGAACATGCCCGCACACAACACCCTTTTCAGCCGCCTGCTTCCCGCGCTTGTCGCGGCCCTGGTCCTGGCGACCCTTGCCGCCCAGGCACCGAAACCGCCGTCCGCGGGCGGCGCCCCGAACGTCCAGCCGGCCCCGCCGGCGAGCCCGAATGCCCAGAGCGCCCAGATGAGCCAGAACCTGTCCCCCGTCAACCAGGCCGGCGGGAAAGGCCGGCCGGGGAGCGTCTCGAAGATCCCCACGGACCCGCTGACCGTGAAGACCGTGGACCTGCCCGACGGGCGGAAGGGCTGGTCCGTGGAGATCCCGGGCGGCCGACCGCTGGCCACCCCGGCGGTGGTGAACGGCATGGCCTACGTGGGGGGCGGCTTCGGGAGCTACGAGTTCTACGCCTTCGACGCCCTCACCGGCCGGCCCGCCTGGGCGATCCGCGTCAGCGACGACGGCCCCACGGCGGCGGTGGTGGCGGACGGGTGCGTGGTGTTCAACACCGAAAGCTGCACCCTCTTCGTGGTGGACGCGAAGACGGGGGACATGATCTGGTCCCGCTGGCTGGGCGACCCGCTGATGAGCCAGCCCGCCGTCCGGGACGGGCGGATTTTCATGGCCTACCCCGGCGAGGGGGGGAAGCACCGGCTGGTGGCCCTGGGGCTGAAGACGGGGAAGGAGTTCTGGAACGTCCCCATCGAGGGCGACCTCATCTCGGCCCCGGTGGTGGGCGGCGACCGGGTCTACCTGACCACGTTCGACGGCACCTGCTACGCCTACCGGGCCGCGACCGGCGAGAAGGTCTGGGCGGAGGCGCAGAAGGCCACCAGCGCCCCCTGGGTCAGCGGGGGGAAGGTGTACGTGAGCCTGCGCGTGGACGGAAAACCGGGCGATGCCGGGAAGCCCCCGCGCGAGGGCCAGGGGGAATTGGACAAGGACGCGGGGAAGAAGGTCGGTGTCAACGACCTCACCGTGCGGGAAGCGGTCTACATCGACGCCGGGGTCCAGGCGAGGTCGTCCTATTCCGTGGCGCAGCATGCCAACGACGCGTCCGTGGGGTTCTCGACCGCGCCGGCCAACGCCAAGGTGGGGGCGGCCGCCTCCAACATCGGCCAGGGGACCGTCCACGGCCTCTGGGAGTACCAGGGGTCGCGGCCCACGGTGGCGTCCGGCGTCAACTACGCCTGCATGGGCGACCGCCTGCAGGCCGTGGACCTGGCCTCGGGTAAAGTGCTCTGGCAGTCGGACTGGAAGGCCGACATGGCGCGGATCGGCGGGCATTTCCTGACGCCGCCGGCCGTGGTGGGGGACCGGGTCTTCCTCGGCACCGCCAAGGGGGAGATCCAGGTCCTGGAGCGGTCCTCCGGGAAGACGCTCTGGACCTGGGACGCCGGCCAGCCGGTCCGTTTCCAGCCCGCCGTGGTCAAGGGGCGGATCTACGCCGGAACGGCGGGCGGCCGCCTGGTCTGCCTGGACACGGGCGACCCGAAGGCCGACGGGTGGACCATGTGGGGCGGCGGCCCGGCCCACAACGGCCCCGAGACGGGGTGCGCCGACTGTTCTGTGGAGTGCGGCGCGCAGGCTTCCGGAGCGCCGCTTTGAACCATCGCTTCAGCCTCGAGGCGCGCAGGCTTCCGGAGCGCCGCCGTGGGGGCGTGACAGGGGGCTTCGGCGGTCGACGATCCGCGGAGGGCAACCGGGAGCGCGCCGCTCCGGCGGCCTGCGCGGCGCGATCAAAGCGGCGCTCCGGCAGCCTTCGCGCCGCACTCCGCATTGCTCGGAGGGGCTCAGGCTGGAAGGGTTTGGGCAGAGAGGGTTTGGTTTGAAAGGGTTGGGCTGTGGGGAGCGGGTTTTTGGGGAGGCGGGATGGCATCGGCCCGGTTTCAACGGGAGCCGGCAAAGGCAACCTCTAAACCCTCCCTCCGAAACTAAGTCCACAGCCTCTCTCGACTGTGATCCCGGTTGCGACCGCGATTGCGACCGCGAGCGCGACGGCGATTGCGATTGCGAACGCGACTGCGATTGCGAACGCGACTGCGACTGCGACTGCGATTGCGATTGCGATTGCGATGCCGATACCGATACCGATATCGGGGTGAAATCGGGGTGATGGGAGGATATGGAATGTGGGATAATCGAACTGACACACCAGGCCGGGGGAAAACCGGGGGAGAAGAGGCGCCATGCCAGGTCAGAAAGTTCTGGTGATCGAGGACGACGCGGCCATCCGGCGGGGGATCGTGGACTCGCTCCGGTTCCACGGGTACGCCGTCAAGGAGCTGGACGGCCGGAAAGGCACCCTGGAGGGCGCCCTGGCGGCCGACTGCGACCTCCTCCTCCTGGACCTGGTCCTGCCGGACGCCGACGGCTTCCGGATCCTGGACGCCGTCAAGCAGCACGCCCCCACGCTCCCCGTCATCATCCTCACGGCCCGGGGGGAGGAGTCTGACCGCGTCCGCGGGCTCAAGTCGGGGGCGGACGACTACGTGGTGAAGCCCTTCAGCGTGAAGGAGCTTCTCGCGCGGGTCGAGGCGGTCCTCCGCCGCTCCCCCGAGCGGCCCCGGCCGGTGGAGACGGTCCGTTTCGACGGGGGCGAGGCGGACCTGGGCGCGGGCGAGATCCGGTTCACGGATGGCGGCGTCGAGAAGCTGTCGGAGACCGAGAGCCAGTTGCTGCGCTACCTGTCCATGCACGCGGGGCGGACGGTGTCCCGGGAGGAGATCCTCTCCCGGGTGTGGAAGATGCCGGCGGGCGTGGAGACGCGGACGGTGGACATGCACGTGGTGCGGCTCCGGGAGAAGCTGCGGGACGACCCCGCGAAGCCCCGGATCATCCTGACGGAGCGGGGGAAGGGTTACCGTATGGCCCCTCTCTGACCCGTCCGTGATAATCATCGGTATCGGTATCGGTATCGCTATCGGTATCGCAATCGGGATCGAAACCCGAAACCCGAAACCCGAAACCGGGAATCAGCCGCCAGGAGTCATGATGAAGAGGCGGATCGGAGAGGCTGAACGGCGGGGTGCACCGAGCGGGGTGCGCCGATTCCGGTGTGGAGTGCGGCGCGAAGGCTGCCGGAGCGCCGCTTTGATCCTGTCCGGCGGACGGAAGGCGCGCAGGCTGCCGGAGCGCCGTGTTGACGGGATGACGGCTAACCTGGGCAGTTTCCAGCGCGCAATGTCTAACATATACATTTTTCAGTGTTTGGCTGCCGGTCCCCGTCGGGTTCCGGCGTGTGTCGGCCACCCCTCGTCGAGTCCCGGCGCCGGGGTGCCAACCCGGGTCGAATCCCGGCGGATGGCGCCCGGCAACAGCCGTGTCGGGGATCGCGCCGCTCCGCGGACGGCGCGGCGCGTTCAACTTGCGACCTCGATAGCGATACCGATAGCGATGCCGATAGCGATGCCGATAGCGATAGCAATACCGATACCGATACCGATAGCGATACCGATACCGATAGCGATACCGATACCAAATGTGATGGAGACACTGATGAGTCTCTTTCCGGGCCTACAGCCTACAGCCTACAGCCTACAGCCTTCCTCTCCGGCTGGCAGGGACGGTGACCCATGAAACGCGCCTGGCTGATCTGGATCGTGTTCGCCGCGAGTGCGGCCGGGGTGCTGGGCGCCATGGGGTGGACCATCGCCACCGTGCTCAGGCTCCAGGACGCCGAGACCCGGATGCGGAGCGAGGCGGCGCTGGAGGAGAACGTCCGGCTGGCGCTCTGGCGCATGGACTCGTCGCTGGGGGCCTTTCTCGTTGCGGAGAGCGCCCGTCCCCCCTTTGCCTACCAGCCTTTCTATTCCGCGACAGGGAGCCTGAACGGCGCGTCCGCCCGGGGCGCCGCCGCCGGGGCCCTCGTCCCCTCCCCGCTCCTGACGGAAGACAACCCCTTCGTGAGGATCCACTTCCAGCTCGGGCCGGACGGGACGCTCACGTCCCCCCAGGCGCCGGACGGGAAGTTCCGGGAAATCGCCCTGGGTCACAACCTCCCGCCCGAGAAGGCGGCGCTGGCGGAAACGCTTCTCCGGGCGTTCCAGGAAAAAGTCTCCCTCCCGGAACTCCTGGCGGCGGTTCCGGCGCAGTGGCTGCTGGAAGAGAAAACGGAACCGGGGCCGGGCCCGGCCGTTTCCAGGGAGGGCGCCGTCGCCCGTCGTGCGGCCGGTGCGAAGGAAACCTCGCGGAAGGTCCCGCCAACGAGGGGGACGGAGACGGTTCCGGCTGCGAAACCGACCGCCGCGTCACCGGCCGGTTCCGGCCCGCCCTCGGCGGTGGGGGAAGCCGGTGCCGTCGTCCCGGAGCGCCGTGAGCCGGCGACGGGGCCGCTGCCGGCGGGGACCACCCCCGGGGGCGCCCCCGGGCCGGGCGCCGCGCAAAGCCCTCAGGCGATCTCGAACCGGACGCCCGACGAACCGACGGCCCAGACCGCCTCCCCGCAGAATGCGGCCTCGCCGTCGAACGCCGCGGCGCAGAACGTCGTGCAAGCGCAGAGCGCCGTCAGCACCCGGAACGCGGCCCCGGCGCGAAACACGGCGTCCGCGCCGAATGTCGCCTCACCGCGGAGCGCCGCACCCCGACAGAACGTGGCCCCTCAATCGAATGCCGCGCCCCGGCAGGGTGTCGCGCCCCCCCCGAATGCCCCGATGGCGCAGAACGCCGCGCCCTGGCCGGTCTCCGCCCTTCCGCGGCGGACGACGGAACCCCCGGACACCGCCCAGGCCCAGACGGTCACCCCGGCCCGCCCGGCCGAGGTGAACGCCCCCCCGACGCCGCCCCCGGCCGCGGAGGCCCGGCAGGCGGAGTCCCCCGGGATCTTCCAGCAGACGCGGAACGTCCAGGAGTGGGTGGCCCGGGAGAACCTGGGGGTCAGCAACGACTACGTGGTGCAGAACATCGCCATCCCCAGCAACTACAAGGCGCCGCGGGCCGGGTCTGGCACCCGGCCGAACGGCCGTCCCTCCCCGGCCGTGGGCCGCCCGAAGACGGCGGTGGAGGCCGTGAAAGTGGGCGTGCTCAAGCCGCTCTGGATGGGGGGGGAACTCCTCCTGGCCCTCCAGGTGCGCATCGGGGAGGGGGCCTGGCTGCAGGGGTGCTGGGTGGACTGGCCGAAGGTGCGGCCCTGGCTGTTGTCCCAGGTCCGCGACCTCCTGCCCGAGGCGGACCTGGTACCCCAGGAAGGGCCGGCCAACCCCGCGGAGGGGCGGACGCTGGCGTCCATCCCCGTCCGGGTCCGCCCCGGCCGGGTCGCCCTGAAGTTGCGGGAGGACGGGTCCCCCCTCCTGTTCTCCCTGAGACTGGCCGGGGTGGGCGCCCTGGCGGCGGTCCTGGCGGTGGGGCTCCTCCTGATGGGGGCCCTCACCCTGAGCCGGCGGCGGGCGGCCTTCGTCTCCTCGGTGACCCACGAGCTGCGGACGCCGCTCACCACCTTCCGGATGTACACGGAGATGCTCACGGACGGCATGGCCACGGACCCGGAGCGCCTGGCGGACTACCACCAGGTGCTGCGGACCGAGGCGGACCGGCTCTCCCACCTGGTGGAGAACGTCCTGGCCTACGCCCGGCTCGAGCGGGGGCGCTACGGCGTCGTGGAGGAGGTCGTGTTCACGGAGGCCCTGGAGCGGGTGGTCCCGCGGCTCCGGGAGCACGCCGGGCAGGCGGGGATGGAACTGGTCCTCGAGCCCGGGGACGCGGACGGGACCCGGGTCCGCCTCGATGCGGGCGCGCTCGAGCGCATCCTCTTCAACCTGGTGGACAACGCCGGGAAGTACGCCCGGGAAGCGTCCGACAAGCGGATCCACCTGGCGGTGCGGCGGGAGGGGCGATGGATGGGCGTGACCATCCGCGACCACGGCCCGGGGGTCCGCGCGCACCGGCGCGGGCTTTTCCGGCGCGCCTTCCGGAAATCGGCGGGCGAAGCCGCCCGGACGGCCCCCGGCGTGGGGATCGGCCTCGCGCTCAGCCGCCGCTTGGCCCGGGCCATGGGCGGCCGCCTGCGGCTGGTCTCGTCCTCCCCCGACGGCGCCGCCTTCCGCCTCGACCTGCCGGTGGTGAAGTGAGACGAACGCAAGGACGCCAATTCTCGCAAAGGCGAAAGCGGAAAAGGAACCACGAAATATGCGAAATACACGAACCGGAAAAGAGCCACGAACCACACGAACCACACGAACGAAGAAGAAGGAACTCACCCACTCTCACCTGCGATCCCGCCCCAACCCCAATCCCGAAGGGAAACCCTCCGGACCTACAGCCTACAGCCTATAGCCTATAGCCTCTCCCCTCACCTCCCCGCCTTGTCCAGGGCCGCGAGGATCTGGGCGGCATGGTCCGAGGGCGTCACCGGGTCGATGACGTCGAGGACGCGTCCGTCGGGCCCCACCAGGAAGGTCACCCGGCGGGCGTAGGGGGTGCCGCCGATCCCGCACGCCGAGGCCAGGGACTTCCCGGTGTCCGAGAGCAGGGGGAACGGCAGGTTGTATTTCGCGGCGAAGGCCTTGTGCGAGGCCGCGCCGTCGAAGCTGACGCCGAGCACCACGACCCCGCGCTCCTTCAGGCGGGCCCAGTTGTCCCGCAGGTTGCAGGCCTGGGCGGTGCAGCCGGGCGTGTCGTCCTTGGGGTAGAAGTAGAGGGCCACCACCTGGCCCTTGTAGCCGGCCAGGGTGTGGGTCTTGCCCTCCCCGTCCTTCAGGGAGAAGGCGGGGGCGGGGTCGCCCGGTTTCAGAAGGGTGGAAGCGGCCGGCAGGGTCGCCGCCGCGAGGGCCAGGACCAGGATCATCGTCGTTTTCATGAGACCTCCAGCCTCCGTCAATTTTTCGGCACGCCTCGTTGGATGCCGTCCCGCAGAAAACGGATCGCCCGGGAGTGCCGGTGGCTCTGCGGAGTGCGGCGCGAAGGCTGCCGGAGCGGGGGGATCGCCCTGTGGAGTGCGGCGCGAAGGCTGCCGGAGCGGGGGGATCGCCCTGTGGAGTGCGGCGCGAAGGCTGCCGGAGCGCCGCTTTGAACCATCGGTCCGCCTCGAGGCGCGCAGGCTTCCGGAGCGCCGCCGTTGGGCTTCGGCGGTCGACGATCCGCGGAGGGCAACGGGGAGCGCGCCGCTCCGGCGGCCTGCGCGGCGCGATCAAAGCGGCGCTCCGGCCGCCTTCGCGCCGCACTCCGCAGGCGCTTAGCCGAGCCCGTCAGCCTTCGAGCCGCACTCCGCAGGCGCGGAGCCGTGCGGGCGTGACGGGGGGCTCCGGCGGCTTCCGAGGGGCACGCTCTCAGAAGTCGTCAGGGATATCCAGTTGGTTAATCCGGAATGAATAGATCGTTTTCACTTGGCTGGGCGTGGCCTCGCGTTCGAACCAGGCGGCGGAACACCAGGGGTATCGCGCCGCCGATGTGACCAGTCGATGGTGAACGGGGTTGGCGTGGACGTAATGCAGCCTGGCAAAATAGCTCTTCTCGAAAAGGATCAGGGTTTCGAAAAAATTGTGCCAGACCTTCCTTCCGCGGATACCGTCCAAACGATTGATTCGTCGGGATGTTTCGCTGTGGAGTTTCCCCAGCATCCCGGACAGCGAACCACCGCCGCCCTCGGGGGACTGGGCCACGAAGTGGTAGTGGTTCGGAAAGATCGCCCAGGCCTCCAGGCACCAACTGTATGAATGGGCCCAGCGCAACAGCGCTTCCTGAAAGAGATCCAGGCGTTCGCTCCCGGTGAAATGCAGGATTTTCCCATAGGTTCCCGCCGTGACCATGTAGGTCCCGTTCTCCTTAAGGAGGTGGAGGGGAGCGTGAGGCCAGTGAGGGGAGAGGCCGCCGTCCCCCGGCTCGCTCTGGGAATCGAGACGTCCGGTTTCGGTGTCATGCTCGTCCATGGCTTCCTCCTCCTCGGAACATCGTCTCAACCGTTCCATGTGGTTGCAAGCCAGGCCCGGGCTGACGAACGCTGCGCAGCCGTTCCCGACTGCTGGCGAACCGTCGACCCTTCACTGTAGATAACGTTTTCGCCGGGAAAAATCCGGCGCGTTGACGAAACTTTCCGCAGATTTTTACGGAGACACCAGGGTGCAGAGCAGCGGAAAGGGTGTGCCGGTGATTCTGCGGAGCGCGGTGAGGAGGAGGCGGGGTGTGCGGGTAGTTCTGCGGAGTGCGGCGCGAAGGCTGCCGGAGCCGGGGGATCGCCCTGTGGAGTGCGGCGCGCAGGCCGCCGGAGCCGGGGGATCGCCCTGTGGAGTGCGGCGCGGAGGCTTCCGGAGCGCCGCTTTGAACCATCGGTCCGCCTCGAGGCGCGCAGGCTTCCGGAGCGCCGCCGTTGGGCTTCGGCGGTCGACGATCCGCGGAGGGCAACGGGGAGCGCGCCGCTCCGGCAGCCTGCGCGGCGCGATCAAAGCGGCGCTCCGGCAGCCTCCGCGCCGCACTCCGCAGGCGCGTGGCCGGGTCCGGCCGCCTTCGCGCCGCACTCCGCAGGCGCGGGGTGTGGTAGAATGCCGCTTCGCGGGCGGCGGGGCCGGCTTCGCCCGGGGCGGAACGGGCCTGGGTGTCCGGGGTTCGGGCCCCGGTTGCGGCCGGTTCGTTGCCGCCCGCGTCTTGCCGGGCGAGCGGGCGCGGGGGTTCCGATATCCGGACCTTCACGCCCGGACAGTAGAGGCTCTCCTGTGTTCAAAACAGGCGTGTCGGGCCTCCGGAAGCCACGCCCGGCCGGGAGAGGCCGGTTGAACGGGGAAAGCAAACCAACCACGAAATCGGCGGAAACCGTGCCGCGCGGCCGCTTCGCGCCGACGCCGAGCGGGCCCCTCCACTTCGGCTCGGTCCTGGCGGCGGCGGCCAGTTTCCTGGACGCCCGCGCGTCGGGCGGGGAATGGCTCGTCCGCATCGACGACATCGACACCCCGCGGAACGTCCCCGGGGCGGCGGACGCCATCCTGCGAACCCTGGAGCGGCTCGGCCTGGCCTGGGACGGGGAGGTCCTCCACCAGAGCCGCCGGCGGGAGGCCTACCGGGAGGCCTTCGAGGCGCTCCGCGCCGCCGGTGCGCTCTACCCTTGCGGCTGTTCACGCAAAGCCATCGGCGAGGGACGGGGGCGCGGCGTGGACAACACCCCCGTCTACCCCGGCACCTGCAAGTTCAACCCGCCTCCTGACGGGGCCCGGCTCGCCTGGCGCTTCGCCGTGCCGGGCGGGCGGCTTGGCTTCACGGACCGGGTCCAGGGGGCCGTGGAGCACGACCTGGAGCGGGACCTCGGCGATTTTGTCGTCCGGCGCGCGGACGGCTTCCCGGCCTACCCCTTGGCAGTGGCCGTGGACGACGCCTTCCAGGGGGTCACACACGCGGTTCGGGGGAGCGACCTGCTGGGGTCGGTGACGCGGCAGGTGCTTCTCTGCCGGGCGCTGGGCCTGGCGGAGCCGGTGTTCGCCCACATCCCGGTGGCTGTGGACGGCCGCGGAGACAAGCTCAGCAAGCAGACCGGCGCCCGGGGGATCGACGGCGTCCCGCCGGGGCGGGTCCTCGTCGAGGCGCTGGCCTTCCTCGGCCAGGATCCGCCGCGGGACCTCGCCGGCGCCCCGCCGGCAGAGGTTCTCGCCTGGGCACAGCCCTCTTGGGACCTCTCCCGTGTTCCCCGCTTTCACATGATCAAATGGAAGGATTTTGCCGAATCCCTATGAAGCAGCCGCTCCCGAAGCCGCAGGGGATGAGCTTGCCCAGCCTCACGCAAGGGCGCAAAGACGCCAAGCCTCGCAAAGAAAGGGTAATTCAGAGGTTTGAGCCAGGTAAGACGGCCTTCGCCGAAGGCGATGGCCGTCTTACTTGCACTCCCACTTGTCGACCTGCAGCTGGTATTCCACCCCCGTCTCCTTCCGGTCCGGACGCTTGGACTGGCCCCCCACGGTCAGGACGGTCCCCCAGAGGGTGAGCGTCCCGCCGCACTCGATGGGGGTCTTTGCGTAGATGACGGTCTGCAGGCCTTTCCCGTAGTCGAAATAGTAAAACTGGCTGTACCCTTCCGGGTGGTGGATCAGGTGCTGCCACGGGATCTGCGAGATCCGCCCCTCCACTTTCACGACCTGGTCCTTGTGATCGCTCAGTCCCTCGTCGGGTTTGACGGTGACGTACTCCCTGGCGGGGGGCGGAACGGCCCCGCCCTTGCATTTCTTGACGATGTCCTGGCCGGCGGCACCCAGGGTGACGACGGCCAGGGCCAGGAGAATCAGGGTGAATCGCATGGCGTCCTCCTTCTCGAGGGGGGCTGCAGGCCTCGTCAGGCGTGAAGCCGCTCCCAGTAGTGATCGGGCATGTCCTGGGCCAGTTGGAGGCCGCCGTCGGCGCCGGCGAAAAGCGGCTCGGCGACGGTGGTCACCTTGCACTTGCCGAGTTCCTTGAGCCCCTCGGCGATGCAGGGGGCGATGCCGCGGATCTGGCTCATCCCGCCGGCCACCACGATGTTGTTCTTGACCCGGTTCTGAAACTCCGCGTCGAAGCGGGCGATCATCTGGTAGGCCGTGTCGATGATGGCCGGCATGATGCTCTCGCAGGCCCGCCGCAGTTCCTCGGTGATGTCGTGCTTCACCGGCTTGCCGTCCACGGGCAGGTCCACCTCGACCCGCCCCTCGGGCTTGCCGACGAAGCCGTACTGCTCCTTGAACTGCCGCACCATGTTCAGGGTGAAGGTGGAGCGGGGGAACTTCTCCTGGAGGTAGCCGAAGAGCTGCTCGTCGACGTAGTCGCCGGCGGTCAGGATGGTCTTCTGGTCGCCCTCGCCGGGGATGGACCCGTGCATGATGCAGAAGTCCACCGTCCCGGCGCCGATGTCGATGACCATGGCGTTGTCCAGCAGGTCGAGGCTGTAGGCCACGGCGAAGGGCTCGGAGACCACCATCAGGGCGTGCACGTACTCCTGGACCGCCTTCCGGATGGCCAGTTTGTTGGTTTTGAGGGTGTCGGCCGGAACGCCGACGATGGCCTGGATGTAATGCCCTTCCTCGGGCTTGGTCATCTCCACCAGGTAGCGGATCAGTTCCCGGACGGCCTCCTCGTTCCGCTCGAGCCCCTCCTTGATCACGCCCCGTTCCAGCGGGCGGTAGAGGTCGAGGGAGAGGCGGTGCTCCAGGGCATCCGCACCGAACAGCACCTTCTTGCCCAGGACCTTCGCCGAGATGAAGTCCTTGGGCCATCCCACGTAGCTCTCCGTCCAGGCCCGGGTCCCGTTGCCGGCCGAAACGGCGCTGCGCGAGGTGCCGAGGTCGATGCCGATGAAGAGCACTTTCCTTCCGGTCTTTTCTTTCATGATCCGCTCCTTTGATTGAGGTAATTGATGATGCCCTGCTCGATGAAGCCGGCGATGCGTTCCCGGTACCCGGGGTCGCGGAGCTTGCGTTCCTCCTCGCGGTTGCTCATGCACGAGACCTCCACCAGGATCCCCGGCATGTCCACGCCCAGCAGGATCACGAAGGGGGCCCGCTTGACCCCGCAGTCCCGCAGGGAGGGGTTCTGGGCCCCCATCCCGCTGAAGATCGACTGGTGGACGACGTGTGCCATCCGGCTCGACTCCTCGAACTTCAACCGGTTGGCGATCCGGCCGACGACCGCGTCGAAGTCGCTGATGGCGTAATCGGAATCCTGGTTTTCAGCCGCGGCGAGCCGGAGGGTGTCCCGGTCGGTGGTGGGTCCGAAGAAGTAGGTTTCGACGATGTTCACCGAGTGCTGGGGAAGCGAGTTGACGTGGATGGAGATAAAGAGGTCGGCCTTCTGGGCGTTGGCCAACTCGACCCGCTCCCGGAGGGAGCAGTCCCGGTCCGTGTCGCGCGTGACGAGGATGCGGTAGCGCGTGTCGCTGTCCAGACGCTGTTGGAGCCTCCGGGCGATGTCGAGGGTGATATCCTTCTCGTGGGTCCCCTCCCGGCCGGTGGTCCCCGTTGCCTTCCCCCCGTGCCCCGCGTCGATCATGATGGTCTTCACCCCCAGGCCGAGGACGCGCCGGACGGGAAGCGCCCGGGTCATGGCCAGGGCCAGGTAGTCGGAAGGGGAGAGCGCCACGGTGAACGAGCCCGGGGACGAGGGGACCGGCGGCTGGTTGGCGGTGACGGAGGGAGGGCCCGGGGGAGGGGCGGGAGGCCCGGGGAAGTGTGCGGAAACCGCCGGGGCCGGGGCGGCGGATGGGCTGTTGACGGAGGAATGGAGCAGCAGGAACATCCCCGCGAAGAGGGCGCAGCCGGCGCCCGACACGATCCAGACCCGGCTCCGGTTGCGCCTCGGGACAGGGTCCAGCCCGAGAATCTGGCGATTCTGGTCCAGGACGCCTCTGAGGATCTTGGTGCGCTTTCGGGCACCGTTTCCGGGGAGCATGACGGTCCGCCTCCGGTCGGATCACAATGACGGCAAAAATATTATACACGAATTCGGGGAGGGGCCAATCCTGAATTCAGGAGAGGGGGGGCGGGCGCCTTCCGCCACATTGTCCCGATCCATCCCGTTCGTGTGGTGGGTGGGGTTCGGGGTTGATTTTCTCGGGTGTATCCGTGTGGATCCGTGTTCATCCGTGTTCATCCGTGTTCATCCGTGTTCATCCGTGGTTCCTTTTCCGCTTCCGACGCGGCGAGGCCTGGCGGCTTTGCGTCTTCGCGAGCGGTTGAGAACGCAAGCTCTTTCGTTTCGGCCTAGTCCGGATGATCTGGGCCAGGGGGGGGTCAGGGGACCGCGGTGTTCCCTTTGGAGTCTTTCCCCAGGTTGCGAAGGTGGCGCCGGGCCAGCTCGGAGCAGGACAGGGGGTGCCAGGGCCCCGCCGGGGGTTCCAGGGCCCGGGTGTAGGCGTCTCGGGCGGCCGGGCCGAGACCGTAGTGCTCGGCGAGGCGGCCGATGACGTACCAGTCCGGCGGGGACGGCCGGGTGCACTGGCGGGCCGTGAAGACCTGCCCGAGGACTTTCATCGCCTCCTCGCCCCTCCCCGTCTCCGCGTAGAGCGCGGCGAGGGTGTGCAGGGGGGCGATGGCGCCCTGCCGGTTCCACGCCGACACCGCCTGCCGGGCGATCTCCAGGTCGCGCTCCGTCACGCGGCCCTGGAAGCAGGCCATCCACGCGCGGGTGTTCAGGGTCCCGGCGTCCGCTTCCCCGGCGGCCTGGAGGGCGTCGAACGCGGAAGCCGCCGCGTCGAAACGCTCCTGGTCGGCGAGAACCTGGAAGCGGAGCCGGCGATAGAGCCTCGCGGAGGGGTTTCGCCGCGTGGCTTCGCCCAGCAGCGTCTCGGCCTCCTTCGGCCGCTTCGCGAAGCGGAGGGCCGTCACCCGCGCCAGGACCGCGAACTCCGCGTCGGGATAGCGTTGCACCAGGCGTTCGGAGACGCGCAGCATCGCGGGAAGGTCGGGGATTTTGGCGTGGAGGGTCGCCAGTGCCGAATCGATGGCGGCCCGCTGAATCTCGTTCGTGCAGCCCGCCCTCCCCTCCTCCAGGATCCCGATGGCCTCCCCCAGCCGTTTCCCGCTCTGCACGATCAGGGCTGCGGCCATCCGCATCCGGAAGACGTCCTCCGGGTGGTCGCCGTCCCAGAAGACGTGAAAGGGAGACGGGCTGAGCGGCCGGGCCGGAAAGGGGTTCCCGGGGTGGCTCCTGGCATGGTGATCCAGCCAGAACCGGGCCGCTTCGAAGCGCTTCGCCTCGAGGAGGTCGAGGACGTGGAACCCGATCCCCGCCGGGTGATCGGAATCGCCCAGGATGGCGAATCGTCCCCCCTGCCGGACGACGTAGCAGCAGACCGTCGAGGGGAACCGGGCGTCGGGGCCGATCTCCACGATGTAGCCGCACGCGTCGTTCCCGTCGACCCGGAAATCGGGCTGAGACAGGCAGATGTCGGTGTACACCTCGCGGCAGACCCCCGTCCCGGCCAGGGTCGCGTCGGCCCAGGGGGGGGCTTCGCGATCCGGGGCGTCCCGGTCGGTGAGGTCGGTGAGGAAACCGGGGGTGAGCAGGGGCCGCAGAAGGGAGTCGCCGGTGTCGGCGAGGGACGGGAGCGCCGCCAGGTAGCGGCGGGCGGCGTCGGACGGGGAACGGGGGGCGTCCGTCGGAAACCCGGAGCGCACCAGGCGGGCGATCTGGTCCGCCATGGCCTCCCGGGCGAGAAAATCGTCCGCCCCGCGCGCGGCCTCCCGGGCCAGGCGGGCGGCGGCGGGATAGAGCCGGAGTTGCAGGAGGGTCCCGGAGGCGAAGTCCAGCGCTGCCCGCCGGCTCGCTTCCGGGTGGATCCCCGCCGCCTCGCGGACGGCGGCTTCCGGTCCTTCCTCGGCGGCTGCGGCCAGGAGGCGGAGCCGGTCCCGGGCCTCCGCGCCCTCCATGGTTCCGGCCAGTTCCCGAAGCTCGGGGAAACGCCCCAGGTGGGCCAGGACGAGGGCGAGACCGCCACGGGCCGTGTCGTCCAGCCGGTCGGGGGGGAGGTGGCGGTAGCAGTTCGCCGCCCGTTCCAGGTCGGCTGCCGGCGCGGCATAGGGCCGGCCCCGGGCGTCGTGCTCCAGGACGGCGGCGAGATCGAGGAGGTCCTGCCCGGTGTCGTCGGAGGGCAGGGCGATGGCCTTCTCGTAAGCCCGGATGGCCCCGTCGCGGTCCCAGCCCTCCGCGAACCGCCGGGCCATGAAGTCGTGCTGGAGGGCCCAGGCGAGGGTCGAGAAGGCCGGGGCGCTCGCCGGGTCGAGACGGGTGGCTTCGAGGGCGGCGTCCCGGGCCGCGTCCCCGAACCCGACCCGGAGGAGCGCCCGGGCCAGCCGTAGCCGGTGGATCGCCTTTCCGGCTTCGGTTTCCGCCATCCGGCGGTAGGCGGCGATGGCGGCGGCGCTGTTCCCTTCGAGAAAGGCTTTCTTCCCGAGGTGGTCGAAATGGAGGACGAGCGGTGGGGCATCGAGCCACTTCCGCAGGGCGGCACGGGTCTCGTTGAACTCCGCCGGGGTGAGTTCGGCCTTGCCGGAGTCGAACCGGTGGGTGACCCGGAGTCGGCCGTCCGCCAGGGGCTCGAAACGCCGCTCGAGACGCATGGTGCCGAAGGACCGGGTCTCGTCGTCGGGGAGGGTGCGCAGCACGAAGCCGGCGGGCGGTCGGATCCGGTATTCGAGGTGGAACACGTGGGGGACGGAAACGCGGTACCGGTTTCGCCGCGATTCCGGGGTGGCGGCGGTGAGTTCGTCCGGCAGCCAGGACAGGGCCGACCCCTGCAGGAGTGCCAGGGAAGCCGTGTCGTCATCGGTGAGGGAACGCCCGAAGCGGTCGAGCCGGAAACGGACCCTCAGCGGTTCGGCGGGGGTTGCCGCCCCCGAGACGTGACCCTCGACGAACATTCCCCCCCGGTACTCCGACGCCAGGTAGTCCGACAGGGACGCGGCCATCCCGGTGTCCGTCACGTCTTCCCAGGATTCCCGGGCGACCTCCTCCGCGTCCCCGGAAAAGGACGACGCCTCCTCGACGGAACCGGGCCCGGAGTCGGCCAGGACGACGTCACGGGTTTCCTGGACCGCGTTGTCCGAAGACCGGGTCTGCGGGGTCCGCTCGAGGGCTTCCGTCTCCGGGGCCACCACCAGCGCCCACCGTCCCTGGTCGGGTCGCGGGAGGGTCCCCCCCCGCGGGATGACTTCGGTCGGGTCGGCCCACACGGGCCGGGGACCGGGGACCACCAGGATGACGTGGTCGAAGTTCGCCAGGCCGGGGAGCGACGGGTCGATGTCTTCGCCGGGCCCGGTCCGGAGCAGGGCCAGCCGCGCCGGGACCCCCGCCCGGCGCAGGATTCCCACCGCCAGGACGGACTTGTCCTTGCAGTCGCCGAAACCGCGGCGGAGGACCTCCGCGGGCCCCGCCGGGACGATGGACCGCTCGCCCAGCTCGAGCCCGGTGTAGCGGACTTTCCCGTTCACCCAGTCGACGACCCGGCGAACGGCCGCCTCGGGGGCCGACGGGTCCAGTTCGCCGACCTCCTTCCGGATGGCGGCGAATGCCTCCGACGCCAGCAGGTCTCGCGTCAGGGCGTCGTAGGCCGAGGCGACCCCTCTCCACGACGGGCAGGTGGAGAAGGAGAAGGAGGGCTTCCGGGGGATGTCGGGCGGAAGACCGGTCTCGGTCTCGCCGAGGGGGTCGAGGTTGTCCCACTCCCAGGTCCGCCGGACCCGGCCCCCGGCAGTCTGCCGACGCTCCTGCACCGGGGGGAGGAGGCAGATCCGAAAGGCGAAGGGAAGGTCCTCGGGGAGGTCCACCACGATGCGCAGCCGCCCGTAGAGGTATCCCGGCGTCACCTGGATCCCCTCGAAGGCCCCCTCCGGGGAGTAGGGCTGGTGGTCGCAGCCGACGATCTCCTCCTCCACCACGGACCCGACGGTGACCCCGGGAAGCGGCGCGCTGAGGACCCGGTCGTCGGAGTAGGTCTTCTCCTCGTCGTCGGGGGGGGACGTCTCCAGGACGTCCCTCGGCTGGAGGAGGTGAACCTTGCCGTCCGGATTGGAGATCCTTGCCCGGACCCGGGGGCGTTCCTGGTACCAGGGGGACCAGTCCGCCTCGAGGTCCGACCACCCCTCCACGCCTTCGCGGTCGAGGATGCGGTAGACCCACCGGGTGGTCTGCTCGACGCGGTTCCGGTGGTCGACCCGGTAGATCATCTCGTGCAGAAGGATCTGGACACCGGCGCCGTCCCCGGAAGGGAGGCGGCGGGCCGCCTCGGCCAGTTTGTCGGGCGTTGCCTGGAAAAAGGCCATCTCCCACGGCCGGGCGTCGTCCGCCGCCGGGCAGCAGGGCGCCAGGGCCGCCAGGATCGCCGCGAGGAGGAAAGGGGGGGCGGGGCGCCGGCGGGCCCGGGTTGCAGGGGTACGGCGAAGGCCGATCACGGGTGTTGCTCGGTACGGTGTCGGCCCGGGGCCGGACGACCGTCTCAGGCCGTCACGACCGGGTCGTCGCCCGAGGGGGGGAAACAGGTCCGCTCGAGGTGCTCGTAGTAGTTGATCACCTTCCGGACGTACTGCCGCTTCTCGGTGTAGGGCCCGGGGTAGAAGCTGCGCTTGAAGCCGTAGATGAGCATGTTCCGCAGGTCTGCCCGGGTGAACTCGAAGTGGCGGAGGGCCAGGGTCAGCTCCCGGCAGGTGTCGGTGCTGGAGACCAGGCGGTTGTCCGTGCCCAGGGTGTAGCTGAGTCTGCGGCGTTTCATCTCGCCGAAGGGGTGGCGGGAGAGGTCTCCCAGGCCGGGGTCGGTCTGGAGGTTGCTCGAGAGGCAGACCTCGATGGTGACCCGACCGTCCGCGATGAACTGGCCGAGGCGTTCGACGTACTCGGCCCGGTCCGCTTCCGTGCCGTTGGGGATCATCTCGAAGTGGTAGAGGTGGCTGCCGTGCCCGATGCGGTCGGCGTAGAGTTCGGTGATGGCCTGGAAGATGCTCTGGGGGCCGAAGGCCTCGCCGGCGTGCACCGTCTTTTTCATGAAGTTCTTGTGAACGAACTGGAAGGCCTCCCGGTGGTCGATTGCCGGCCAGCCGCTCTCGTCGCCCGCCAGGTCGAACCCCACGATGGGCAGGCCCAGCCGGTCCCGGATGCTCACCACGGCCCGGGCCAGCTCCAGGGAAGCGTGCCGGAAGATCTCCTTGGGGGTCGCGAACCGGAACACGTCGAACAGGCGCTGGTAGTAGGCGGAGTAAAAGGGCTCGAACTTGCGCATGGCGCAGACGATGATGCCGTATTCGCACGGCGGCTCGATGCCGGCGCGGACGCCTTCCGTGCCGGTGTTGAACTGGTCACGGGCCCGGCGGAGGCCGCGGTCCACGGCGCCGAGGATGTCCTCCCACGAGAGGTCGTCGTGCACGTGAAGCTGCGGGGCGAAACGGACCTCGATGTACCGGCAGCCCTCCTTCAGGTTGTCCTCCATCAGTTCGTACGCGGCGCGCTCGAGGTTCTCCGCGTTCTGGAGGACGGCGACGGTGTACTGGAAACCCTGGAGATACTCGGTGAGGTCGGCGTAGGACTCGCGGAAGACCGTTTCCCGGAGCCCGTCGGCGGTGTAGGAGGGGAGTTTCACGTTTTCCTTCCGGGCCATCTCGATCAGGGAGTCGATCCGCAGGGAACCGTCCAGGTGGAGGTGGAGATCGCACTTCGGAAGCCTTCGGATCATGTCGGGGGTGAGGCGCATGGGCGGCCCTCCTTTGAGGCATTTGGCGCAGTTTACATGATTTCCGCGGCGAAGCAAACTGAATTATTACCCTTGACAAGGTGGCGGAACGTCTCTAATATTAGGCTTTAACCGTCGAGGGGACGGCTGCCGGATGAGGGAAAGGCAAGCATGAGTCATCACGATGGATCGGGTGTTTTCGAAAACTGTGCCGATGCCCTCCGTTCGGCCCCCGTCAGGGACGTCTACGACATTCTCCCCCGCCTCTGTGTCTGCAAGGACAAGGGCCTCCTCCCCGTGGTGGCCGAACTCCTGTTTTCCGGCGACCGGGACCGCGAGGAGCTGGCCGCCTGCACCATGGCCGCCCTGTGCGACCCGGGGGGGCTTCCCCACCTGTTCGGCAAGCTCGACCGGGCGGAAACCTTCCAGTGGGCCGGCAGCCTCCGGCTCCAGACCGCCATCATCGAGGCCATCGGCGAGATCGGCGACGATTCCGCCAGCGGGCGGCTGCTCGACTTGTTCAACCGTCACCTGAAGGGGGACCGGTTCCTCCGGAAGCGGCGGGTCATCATCCTGGACGCTCTCGGCTCCATCGCCCTGCAGGGCGGGGAAGCCGCCGTGGACATCCTGGTGGGCTTTCTGGACCACGAGGACTTCCTGGTGCGGGCCAACACCCTCACCAACCTCTCGAACGCCTTCTGGCATCGTCCGAACGAGCTGCCCGCCCCCGTCTTCGAGAAAATGCTCACCCTTTTCAGGGACAAGAACCTCTACGTTCAGTACGCCCTGATTTCCGCCCTGGAGAACCTGGCGGATGTCGGCTGCCGGATGGCAGCCGACATCTTCGCCGACTGATCAGTTCACCATCTTCTTGACTTCGGGAAGCAGGTCCTTGGCGCTCTGGGAAAAGGGGCCGGCAGGTTCCATCTTCAGGTAGGTTTCCAGCATCTCGAGGGAGCCCTTGGCGTCCCCCTTGTTGAGCAGGCACATGGATTTCTGGTAGTAGGCGGCCGCGTACTTGGGGTTGGCCTCGATGCACTTGCTGAAGGCGTCGAGGGCTTCGTCCATCTTGTTGCTGTTGAGCATCAGGACGCCCACGTTGTAGTTGTTGACATCGGCCCGGAGCGGGTCCACCGCCACGGCTTCCAGGAAAACCTTCTGGGCCTCGTCCACCATCCCTTTCTTGTGGTAGAGCGTGCCCAGGTTGGTGCGGAGCGCGCCGTCCTTGGGGGAGGCCTCGATGGCCTTCTTGTAGGCGTCGATCGCCTTGTCGGTATCGCCGGCCAGGTCGTAGCAGTTGGCGATCTGGCCCAGCACCACCGGCTGGGCGGGCTCGAGGGCCAGGGCCTGGTTCAGCTTGTCGACGGCGCCATTGTAGTCCTTGTTCTGCTTGAGGGTCATGGCCTCGTCGAAGAAAGCCTTCAGTTCCGCCGTGAGCTTTTCCTTCTTCTTTCGCTCCTCTTCCTCGCGCATCAGCTTCTCGCGCTCTTCCTTGGTCAGCTCCGAGGCGATGTAGCCGGTGCCGGAGTACAGCTCGAAGTCGAGGTTGGTTTCGTCGGTGCCCTCGGGCTTCGCCACCCGGGGCTCCTCCCGGGGCTGGTAGCCCTCGACCTTGACGAACGCCTTGTAGTTGCCCCACTGGAGCCGCTGCATGTACTGGCCGTTCTTGTCGGTCTTGATCTTGATGATCTTGCCCTGGTCGATGTCCTTGAACGTGATCTCGGCCCCCACGATGGGCGCCTTGGTGGCCGCGTCGAACACTTTGCCCCGGACCAGCATGGTGGACGCCCCCTGGCCGGAGAAGGTGAAAATCGCCAGGGCCAGGACCGTCAAAGCGGACACGGTGATCAGCAATCGTGCGAATCTCATGGGTCCTCCTTGGATGATGCCCGGGGCGAAACGGGACGGTCGCCCCGGACCGCGTTGGAATCGCAAATTATATCAGAAAGAACTTCAGGTTCCTATCTTCTTTTTGTACGCGATCGGGTCCTCCGCGCCCGCCTCCCGGAACCCCCGGAGCCGGAGGGCGCAGCTGTCGCACGCGCCGCACGCGGCGTCCTCGGCCTGGTAGCAGGACCAGGTGAGGTGAAAGGGGGTGCCGAGTCGCAGGCCCGTCCGGACCACCTCCGCCTTCGTCATGCCGATCACGGGCGTGCGGATCCTCAGGGCCGGCCCGATGCCGGTCCCCGTGTCGATGACTCGCTGGAAAGCCGCGTAGAATTCCGGGCGGCAGTCCGGGTAGCCGGAGCCGTCCACGGCGATGGCGCCGATGTACACGGAAGACGCCCCGAGGACCTCGGCCCAGCTCACGGCCGCGGCGAGAAGGTGCGCGTTCCGGAAGGGGACGTAGGAACTGGGGAAGGTCTTCCGGTCGAGGTCGGCGGCTTCCACGGGGATCCCCGGGTCGGTGAGCGAGGAGCCCCCGATGGCGGCCAGTTGGCGGAGATCGGCCACCAGGCGGCCCGTCGCCCGGAAGTGGTCGCACAGGGCTTCAAAGCAGGCCAGTTCCTTCCGCTCGGTCCGCTGCCCGTAATTGACGTGCAGGAAGTGGAGCCGGCTCACCTCCCCGGCGGCGATGGAAGCCGTCACGGCGCTGTCCATCCCCCCGCTGACGATCACGACGCCGGCGTCAGTCGTCGACATGGCCCACCTCCCGGTACGTGGCGGACATCTCGGGGGTCTCGTAGACCGTCACGGCGTGCAGCGCGCAGGGGGCGGGGATGGACGGGGCCATCTCCCGGTAGATGTACGCGGCGATGTTCTCCGCCGAGGGGTTGACCTGGAGAAAGGGCCCCTGGTCGTTGAGGAGGCGGTGGTCCAGGGTGTCGAGGACGCGCCGGGCCGCCCCGCGGATGTCCCCGAAGTCCATGGCCAGGCCGCACCCGTCCAGGGCCCGGCTCCGCACCCGGATCTCCACGACCCAGTTGTGCCCGTGCATCTGCTCGCACCGGCCTTTGTAGTTCCGGAGCTGATGGGCCGCCGAAAAATCCAGCCGAACGCTGAGTTCCCACATGCAATCACCTCTCGGGGAGCCTCCGCCCCCCTACGGTCAGGATTCAAACGGTCCGCGAAGGTTTCAGTTCGTTTAAGGCAGATCGTTGACGAGCCGGTTCTTCGTGTCGAAAATGTCGCCGGACGGCCCCATCCGGTAGGTGGGGAAGCTGGAGTCGTCGGGGACGGCGACCACCTCGTAGGTGGCGGACTCCATCTCCCCCGAAGGTGTGCAGCTGAAGGTGTAGCCGTTGAGGTGGACCACCAGGGAGGCGAAGCGCTCATCCAGCAGCTGCCGGCTCACGAGTTCCTGGAGGGTGCCGTAACGGCCGGCGTCCTCGAGGTGCTTCGCCTGGGCCACGTTGATCTCGTTGAAGATGCTCCGGATGTTCGGCACCGCCCGGACCGCCGGGATCGAGTAGTGGGGGATGGGCGTGGAGTACGTGGGCGCGGTCTCCTTCGGGGGAAGGCCGGCGGGTTGGGCCGGCGCCGGTTTCTCCTTCATGCCGAGGAAACGGGCGGGCTCGTCGCTCACCATGACCAGGATGACGAAGACCAGCAGGATGCCGGCGAAACAGAGGCCGTACTTGGTTTTCCAGTTCCACTCCCACTTGGGCAGCCAGCCCGGGTTCCATTTCATGACGTGTTCCTCCGGTCCCGCGAGATCCCGTGAAGACCGAATTGTAGTGATCCCCCGTGAAAAGATCAAGGAGTTTGACGCAAGTCAAGTCGCGGGCCGGCACGATGCGTTAGGATCGGGAGCATGACGGGACGGGTGAAAAAGGGCGTGACTTCCCCCCGGCCGGTTGTGATATTTTATGAAAGACCAAACAATACAGGAGGAGCCATGAGCATGTTTTGTTTCCAGTGCGAGCAGACCGCCAAGGGCACCGGCTGCACGGTGGCGGGCGTTTGCGGGAAAGACCCCCGGACCGCGGCGCTCCAGGACCTGCTGGTCCACGCGGCGAAGGGGGTGGCCCTGTACGCCGTGCGGGCCCGGAAGCTGGGCGTTTCCGACCCCGCCGTGAACCGCTTCACCCTGGAGGCGCTCTTCACCACCGTCACCAACGTCAACTTCGACCCCCTGCGCATGGAAGCGAGGCTCCGCGAGGCGGCGGCGGTCCGGGACCGCATCCGCACCCTCTACGCTGAGGCCTGCCGGGCCGGAGGGGTCGAGCCCGATTCCCCGGGCGGACCGGCGGACTGGCAGCCGGCGGCTGACCTGGACGGCCTGGTCGCCCAGGGCGAGGCGGTGGGGATCGAAGCCCGGCGCGCCGCGCTCGGCGCCGACCTGGCCGGCTTGCAGGAACTTCTGATATACGGCCTCAAGGGCATGGCCGCCTACGCCGACCACGCCGTGGTCCTGGGCCGGGAGTCGGAGGAGGCTTACGCCTACTTCCACGAGGCCCTCGCGTTCCTGGCGGAGGGCGAGATGACGGTGGGGAACCTCTTCGGGCAGTGCATGAAGTGCGGGGAGGCCAACCTCGGGGTCATGGGGCTTCTGGACGACGCCAACACCGGGACCTACGGGCACCCGGAGCCCACGCCCGTCCGGGTCCACCCGAAGAAGGGGAAGGCCATCCTGGTGTCCGGGCACGACCTGAAGGACCTGGACGCCCTCCTGAAGCAGACGGAGGGGAAGGGGATCAACGTCTACACCCACGGCGAGATGCTCCCCTGCCACGGTTACCCGGGGCTGAAGAAGTACGCCCACCTCGCGGGCAACTACGGCGGCGCCTGGCAGGACCAGCGGGCCGAGTTCGACGCGTTCCCGGGCGCCATCCTCATGACCACCAACTGCATCCAGAAACCGAAGGAGACTTACCAGGCCCGCATCTTCACCACGGGGCTGGTGGCCTGGCCCGGCGTGGTCCACGTGACCCGCGACGACTTCTCGCCGGTGATCGAGGCCGCCCTGGCCGCCGGGGGCTTCGCCGAGGACGGCCCCGACGACACCATCCTGGTGGGCTTCGGGCACAACGCCGTCATGGGTGCGGCGGGGAAGGTCATCGAGCTGGTGAAGAAGGGCGCCATCCGGCACTTCTTCCTCATCGGCGGCTGCGACGGGGCCAAGTCCGGGCGCAACTACTACACCGACTTCGCCCAGGCGGTCCCGAAGGACTGCGTGATCCTGACCCTGGCCTGCGGGAAGTTCCGCTTCAACAAGCTGGCCTTCGGCGACATCGAGGGCATCCCGCGGCTGCTGGACGTCGGCCAGTGCAACGACGCCTACTCCGCCATCCAGATCGCCGTGGCCCTGGCCAACGCCTTCCAGACCGACGTCAACAGCCTGCCGCTGTCCCTGGTCCTCTCCTGGTACGAGCAGAAGGCGGTCTGCATCCTGCTGACGCTGCTGCACCTCGGGATCCGGAACATCCGCCTCGGCCCCAGCCTGCCCGCTTTCGTCACCCCGGCGGTGCTCAACGTCCTGGTGGAGAAGTTCAACATCGCCCCCATCACCACGGTGGAGGCCGACCTCAAGGCCATCCTCGGCTAGAAGTCCGCGCCCCGTACGCGCCGCCTGCCGGGCGGCGCATTCTCTCCCTCCCTCGCATTCTCCAGGCGCCTTCCGGCAGAAGGCGCCCACCGTACGCCCCGCCTGCCGGGCGGCGCATTTTCCTCCCACTCGCGCTCTCCAGGCGCCTTCCGGCAGAAGGCGCCTACCGTACGCGCCGCCTGCCGGGCGGCGCATTTTTCCCAAACCCGCCGCCCTGGAAATACCCCCCCCGTGCACCCCGCGCCTTCACGGGAGCCCCCCCCTGTCCCCGTTTGCGCCTTGCCTCGGAAAGCGGCATCCGGATCGCGCTCGCCACGGCTGGCACACCCCGTTCTCTCCCACGATGAAATCTGAATGCCGTCTCGCCCGTCCGGTGATACACTGCCGCGAGGAGCGAACGTGTCGGCCGGGAAATCCATCGCGGTGCTGGAAGCCCTCTTCGTGACCCTGCTGTGGTCCACGTCGTGGGTGCTGATCAAGGTGGGCCTCCAGCGCATCCCCGCCCTCAGCTTCGCCGGCCTCCGCTACGTCCTCGCCTTCATGGCCCTGGCTGCTTTCGCCGCCCTCGCCGGGAAGCTGGCGCCGCTTCGACGCCTGACGCGCGGGCAGCTCGCCCGCCTCGCACTCTACGGGGTGATTTTCTTCGCCGTCACGCAGGGGAGCCAGTTCCTGGGGCTCTACTACCTGCCCGCCGCCAGCGTCTCGGTCCTCCTGAATTTCACGCCGCTCGTGGTGGCCCTGGCGGGCATCCCGCTCCTGGGGGAACGCCCTTGCGGACTCCAATGGCTCGGCATCGGGGTCTTTCTCTCCGGGGTCGGCCTGTTCTTCCTGCCCTTCCCGTTGAAGGGGCTGAACCTGCCGGGCGCCGTCGTCATGATCGTCGGGTTGGCCGCCAACAGCTTTTCCACCCTGTACGGGAGGAAAATCAACCGTGAGGCCTTCGCCGACCCGCTCACGGTGACACTGGTCAGCATGGGCGTCGGCAGCGCCCTGCTGCTGGGGGCGGGGACGGCCGTCCAGGGGTTGCCGCCGCTGACCGGCACGGACTGGCTCATCGTCCTCTGGTTGGCCGTGGTGAACACCGCGCTGGCCTTCACCCTGTGGAACCGGGCACTTCGGAGACTCGAGGCGTCCGAGGCCGGCATGATCAACTGTTCCATGCTGGCCCAGATCACGCTGATGGCCTGGGTATTCCTGGGGGAGCCCCTGACGGGCCGACAGTGGGTCGCGGTCTTCGTCGTCAGCGCCGGCGTGGCCCTGTCGCAGTTGAAGAACGGCCGGCGACGAGGTTCCGTTACTCCCCCGCCGGCTGCGTCGGCGTAATCACCTTGGGCGGTTCCGGCAGTTTGCCGTATTTGTTTAAGCTCTCCATCATGGCTTCAATGAGGCCCTCGCCGGCCTGCCGGATCTCCGGGTGGTTCTCGGTGAGCTTGGCGATCCGTTCGAATTCATTCTTGTCCTTGTAGTATTTCCGGACCATCTCTTCCATTTTGCTTTCCATCCGGCCCTGGTCCGGTTGGCCGTCAACGAAAAGGTCCTTCACGGCGTCGGTCTTCCAGAAGTCGGTCATCTCGCGGATGCACGCCAGCAGGTTCGCCCTCTCCTCCGGGGTGACCGGGCTCCGGGCGTCGTCCACGGTTTTGAGAAGGCCGTCCAGGGCGGCCTTGAGCTCCGGGTCCTTCAAGAGCGTCCGGGCCGCCTCGGAACGCAGGATTTCCGTCAAGTCCCTGATCTTCTCCATCACGGCGGCCTTGGTTTCCGGCGTGGACGCGCAGAGGGCGGGGACAAGGCCGAGGGCAACCAGGATACCGAGAGCGATGCTGCGTTTCATGTCTTCCTCCAGGTGAATCTGCCGGACGGGTCGGAGTCTCTCTCCGCGTGAATCTCCGATCGGAGTCGGCGGTGGGAGGATCATATCATGCGAGGTCCCTGAAGGCACGCGCCCCCTGCCATGCGGCGCAGGGTTTCCATGGCGAAACGCCTATAAGTCAAAAAACCCTTGATTGCTCAAGGGTTTTTTGACTTTGCCGGACTGCGTCGGATTCCAGAATGGTGGAGGGAACG
>JAGNHB010000054.1 GCA_018001935.1 Acidobacteriota bacterium | reverse complement strand
ACTTTACCGCCGCTTTTGCTCTATCACCCCCCTCGCACAAGAATGCCGGCTGTCTCTGAAACGCTTCAAAACCTCTCACCGCGCCCCTTTTGGCCCTGCTTGTCCTCATGATGCGAAACCGCTGGGTTTGCCCTGATTCGAATTGACAGCTCCCCTCCGAACACGATAAACTTTGCTGTTTGATCTCACCCTGGGAGGAGCGCATGTCCTGCAACCACACGAACCACATCAAGCCCGACCAAGTCTTCGACGTCATCGGACGGCACATGCTCGCCGACGGTTTCCCGTTGGTGGTGGATCTCGAGAAAAGCCAGGGGGCCTATATTCACGACTCCTGGCACAACCGGGACTTCGTGGACTTCTTCTCCTACTTCGCCTCGACCCCCCTGGGGATGAACCACCCGAAGATGAAGGAACCCTGCTTCCTGGCCAAGCTCCAGCGGGCGGCACTGCACAAGGTCTCCAACTCCGACTTCTACACCGTGGAGATGGCCGAATTCGTCGATACCTTTTCGCGGGTCGCCCTGCCCGACTACCTGCACTACCTGTTCTTCATCGACGGCGGGGCCCTGGCCGTCGAAAACGCCATCAAGGCCGCCTTCGACTGGAAAGTCCGGAAGAACTTCGCCAAGGGGCACATCCGCGAGGTGGGCCACCAGGTGATCCACTTCCGGGACGCCTTCCACGGCCGGACCGGCTACACCATGAGCATGACCAACACCGACCCGGCCAAGATCGACCTCTACCCGAAGTTCAACTGGCCGCGGGTCCTCAACCCCAAGCTCTCCTTCCCCGTGACGGACGAGGTCCTCGAGCGCGTGAAGCAGGACGAGGAGCTGGCCCTGCGGCAAGTCATGCAGGCCATCCACGACAACCCCGACGATATCGCCGCCCTCATCATCGAGCCCATCCAGGCCGAGGGCGGGGACAACCACTTCCGCCCCGAGTTCCTCCACGCCCTTCGAAAGATCACGCTGGAAAACGACATCCTGTTCGTCCTGGACGAGGTCCAGACGGGGATCGGGATCACGGGGAAGATGTGGGCCCATCAGCATTTCGACCTGCAGCCCGACATCGTGTGCTTCGGGAAGAAGACCCAGATCTGCGGCATTGCCGTCAGCAAGAGGATCGACGAGGCCCACGACAACGTGTTCCACCTCCCCAGCCGCATCAACTCCACCTGGGGGGGGAACCTGGCGGACATGGTCCGGTCCCAGCGCTACCTGGAGATCATCCAGGAAGACAAGCTCGTCGAAAACGCCGCGGTCCAGGGCAAGTACATCCAGGAGCACCTCCATCGTCTGGCCGGGAAACACCCGGACCTGATGTCCAACATCCGGGGCCGCGGCCTGATGACGGCGTTCACCCTGCCCTGCCGCGAGTCCCGCCACAACCTCCTTGCGGCCTGCCGCGACCGGGGGGTCATCCTGCTGCCCAGCGGGCAGAACAGCATCCGTTTCCGTCCGCCCCTCGACATTGACCGCGAGGCCATCGACGAGGGGTTCGCCCGAATGGAGAAAGCACTCGCAGACGTGACCCGCGGGTAAAAAAAGGTTGACAAAGCCTTCGTCCTTGGTTAGTATCCACCGGTCCGCGACACGCGGCCGGTCATCCCCCGACGGACGTTCTTTTCCGGGTGGCCGTGAACACGCAAGTGGGCCGTTAGCTCAACCGGTAGAGCAAGTGACTCTTAATCACTGGGTTGGAGGTTCGAGTCCTCCACGGCTCACCACTTTCTCAGCCGCTCCGGAGACGGTCTTCACGGGGGATGCTTCCGGGGCCGGCTTCGAACACCGCCAATCCCCATGATGAATTTCTTCCGAACCGTCATCAGCATTCATCGTCGTTAATAACGGGCTTGACCGGGTTTCACCGGCAGGCGGGGTTTATCAGCGAAAGTGGCGGAATTGGCAGACGCGCCGGACTTAGGATCCGGTACCCGCGAGGGTGTGGGGGTTCAAATCCCCCCTTTCGCACCAGGTTACAGAATCGACGAACGCCAGGAGAAGAAGATGGAACTGAAAATCAACGTCCAGGAACCCAGCCATTGCAAGCGCACGCTGGACATCGTGGTCCCGGTCGAGAAGACCGAAGAGGAGCGGGGAAAGGCCCTCAAGAAACTCCGCCAGATGGCCGTCGTCCCGGGTTTCCGCCCCGGGAAGGCCCCCGTGGCCCTCCTGGAGCGTTACTACAAGAAGGCCATCATCCAGGAGATCATGGAGAACACCCTTCCCGACACCCTCAAGTCGGCCATGGAATCGTCGAACCTCAACCCGGTCGGCGAACCGCGCCTGCTCCGCTCCGACTACGATCTCGGCACCCCCATGGAACTGACTGTCGAGATCGACGTGCTCCCCCAGGTCGAACTCAAGGACTACCACGGGCTCGAAGTCGAATACCGCCCCCGGGAGTTCGACCTCCAGGACGTCGAGGACGAGATCGAGCACCTGCGCTCCCGCTTCAGCACCCCCGAGGTGATCCTCGGCCAGCCCTCCGAACTCGGGGACCTGGTGGAGGTCGACATCGAGGTCACGCCCGAGAACGAGACGGAGCCCCTCCTCGTCAAGTCCCTTCGTCACCTCCGCGGAGAGAAAGGCCCCAATGCCTTCCTCGACAAAGTGCTGGGCAACGCGGCCGCCGGCGACCGGGTCGAGTTCAGCCACACGTTCCCCCCCGATCACTACGATATCCGCCTCGCAGGGAAGACCGCCGCGGGGGATGTGCGCGTGGTGTCCATCCAGCGGGAAGTCCTGCCGGAATTGAACGACGAACTGGCGAAGAAGGCCGGGGACTTCGAGAACCTCGCCGCGATGCGGGAGGCCATGGAGAAGCACCTGCGCCTCCACATCGAGAGCGAGAACAAGGAGAACCTGGAGTCCGCCCTCATCCGGAGCTTGCTCTCGGATTACGACTTCGACGTTCCCGAGACCATGGTGGAGACCCTTTTCCGCGGACGCGCCACGGACACCGTGCAGCGACTGCTCTCCTACGGCATGACCGAGGAGAAGATCCAGAAGCTCGACTGGGCCGCGATGCGCCAGAAGGACGAGGAGTCGCTCAAAGCGGCCGTGCGGCGAACGATCCTGCTGGACCAGATCGCCCGGAAGGAAGGGATCACGATCTCGGACGAGGACGCTGACCAGGAGATCGCCCTGCAAGCTTCCCAGGCGGAGATCACCCCGGAGGAGTTCCGCCGGAACCTGGTCAAGGACGCGGATGCGATTCCCCGGCTGAAAGAAAGTCTCCGTTTCCGGAAGGCCATCGAAACCCTCCTCCAGACCGCGAAGATCGTGGAACCCAGGAAAGCGCCCCTCGCCGTCCCCGAAGCCGCCGAAAAGTCCGCTCCCGGGGAGGAGTGACCGCTCCCCCGCCTCGACAGAGCCCGGGACGGCGGGTTTTGAGCCATTCGGCGGCCGCCCGCATCCAACCCACTGGAGGCAATTCATGGCCCTGGTACCCATCGTCGTCGAACAGAGCAGCCGCGGAGAACGCGCCTTCGACATCTACTCGCGCCTGCTCAAGGACAACATCATCTTCCTGGGGATGCCCATCTCGGACGAGGTGGCCAACCTGATCACCGCCCAGATGCTTTTCCTCGAGGCCGAGGACCCGGAAAAGGACATCGCCCTCTATATCAATTCCCCGGGCGGCTCCATCACCGCGGGCCTGGCGATCTACGACACCATGCAGTTCATCAAGGCCGACGTGAGCACCATCTGCATCGGCCAGGCGGCCAGCATGGCGGCCCTGCTCCTGGCAGCCGGCGCCCCGGGCAAGCGGTTCGCCCTGCCCAGCAGCCGGATCCTGATCCACCAGCCCTTCATGTCGGGCCTTTCCGGGCAGGCCACGGACATCGACATCCACGCGAAAGAGATCCTGCGCCTGAGGGAAATCACCAACAAGATCCTCGCCGAACACACCCGGCAGCCGATGGATCGCATCGAGAAGGACGTGGACCGCGACTGCATCATGGGGGCCGACGAGGCCCAGGCCTACAACCTCATCGACAAAGTCATCCGAAAGCGGGAATAGACGGAGGGACCGCCCTTGAAGCACACATCCAAGTACCCCGATATGCGCTGCTCCTTCTGCAGCAAGACCCAGAACGAAGTCCGGAAGCTGATCGCGGGGCCCAACGTCTACATCTGCGACGAGTGCGTGGGGATCTGCCAGGAGATCATCGCCGAGGAGCATTACACGGACATCGGGATCTTCAAGGACGACATCCCCCGCCCGCGGGAGATCAAGCTGTTTCTCGACGACTACGTCGTCCAGCAGGACATCGTCAAGAAGAAGCTCTCCGTGGCGGTCTACAATCACTACAAGCGGATCGAGCACTTCCGGAAGAGCAAGGGCCGCACCGACGTCGAACTCCAGAAAAGCAACATCATGCTCATCGGGCCGACGGGGACCGGCAAGACGCTGCTCGCCCAGACCCTGGCGAAGAAACTGAGTGTCCCGTTCGCCATCGCCGACGCCACCACCCTCACCGAGGCCGGCTACGTCGGCGAGGACGTGGAGAACATTCTGCTCCGCCTTCTCCAGAACGCCGACGGGAACGTGGAACGGGCGCAGTACGGCATCATCTACATCGACGAGATCGACAAGATCGCCCGCAAGAACGAAAACCCCTCCATCACCCGGGACGTGAGCGGCGAGGGCGTCCAGCAGGCCCTGCTCAAGATCCTCGAGGGGACCCTCTCCAACGTCCCCCCCCAGGGCGGCCGCAAGCACCCCCACCAGGAGTTCATCCAGATCGACACCACCAACATCCTCTTCATCTGCGGCGGGGCGTTCGTCGGCCTGGACAAGATCATCGAACAGCGGGTCGGCAAGCGTCGGATCGGGTTCAACCGCGGGAAGGACTCCGACGACCGCTCCCGGTACCGGGACAACCTGCTGGCGGCCATCCAGCCCCAGGACCTGATCCGCTACGGCCTGATCCCGGAGCTGGTGGGGCGGGTCCCCGTAGTCGGGATCCTGGAGGACCTCAACCGGGAGGCCCTCCTGCGCATCCTCACCGAGCCGCGGAACGCACTGGTGAAACAGTACCACAAGCTGTTCGAGTACGAGGACGTCCAGCTGGAGTTCGCCCGGGAGGCGCTGGAAGCCATGGCCGACATGGCCATCGAGCTCAAGCTCGGCGCCCGGGGCCTCCGGATGATCATGGAAGACCTGATGCTGGACCTCATGTTCGAACTGCCGTCCCAGGAACATGTCAAGCAGCTCACCATCACCGCGGAAGCCGTCCGTGACAAGGAAGTCATGTACCAACTCCTGCGGAAGGCCAGCTGACCAGGGAGAACACCATGCCCGAGTCCAAGATCGTCACCTTGCCGCTGATCCCGATCCGGGACGTGGTGGTGTTCCCTCAGACCATGTTCCCCTTCATCATCGGCCGGCAGTCGTCCATCCGGGCCCTGGAGTACGCCACCCAGAACGACCGGCGCCTCTTCCTGGCCACCCAGAAGGACCCGTCCGTGGACGATCCGTCCCCCGAGGACATCTACCACCAGGGCACCCTCGCGGTGGTGATCCAGAACCTGCGCATCCCCGAGGGAAACATCAAGGTCCTGGTGGAGGGCGTCAACCGGGCGAAAGTCCTGGAAATCAACAAGGACAAGGGGTTCTTCCTCGCCACCGTCCAGGTCGTCGCCGAGAAGACCGTGCCCCCCCTCCGCGAGGAGGAAGATCGGCAGCGGCTGACCGAGACCTTCGAGGAGTACATCAAGTACAACCCGGCCTTCAACCTGGAGACCGCCCAGCGGCTGATCCGGAGCGCGAACCTCGGGAAGATTACCGACAACCTCTGCCATTCCCTCCCCCTGGACGTCACCCAGAAGCAGAAGTTCCTGGAAACCCCCGACCCCGAGAAGCGACTGGAGATGCTCATTGCCCAGATCGGGATCGAGATCGAAAAGATCAAGATGGACAAGGACGTCCAGACCCGTGTCCGGGAGCAGATGGACAAGGCCCAGAAGGAGTACTACCTCCACGAGAAAATCAAGGCCATCCAGAAGGAACTGGGCGAGGACGAGCACACCGACGAACTCGAGGAACTCAAGAAGAAGGTCGGCGACTCCGGCATGCACACGGAGGCGGCCGAAAAGGTCATGAAGGAGATCCGCCGGATGGAGCAGATGCCGCCGATGTCGGCGGAGACCACCGTCTCGCGGAACTACGTCGACTGGCTCATTTCCCTCCCCTGGAAGCGCCGGACCAAGGAAAACCGCGACATCCTCAAGGCCCAGAAGGTCCTCGACGAGGACCACTACGGGCTCGAGAAGATCAAGGAACGGATCCTGGAATTTTTGGCGGTGCGCCTGATGACCCAGAAGAGCCAGGGGACCATCCTCTGCTTCGTCGGGCCGCCGGGCGTCGGCAAGACCTCCCTCGGGAAGTCCATCGCCCGTGCCACGGGGCGAAAGTTCATCCGCATCTCCCTGGGCGGCGTGCGCGACGAGGCCGAGATCCGCGGCCACCGCCGGACCTACATCGGCGCTTTCCCCGGGCAGATCATCCAGATGATGAAGAAGGCGGGCTCCGTCAACCCCGTCTTCCTGCTGGACGAGGTGGACAAGATGAGCACGGACTTCCGGGGGGACCCATCGGCCGCGCTCCTGGAGGTCCTGGACCCCGAGCAGAACCGGCACTTCGTGGACCACTACGTCGATACGGAGTACAACCTCTCCCAGGTCATGTTCATCACCACGGCGAACACCCTCCACGCCATCCCCCGCCCCCTGCAGGACCGGATGGAGATCCTGGAGCTGAGCGGGTACACCGAAAAGGAGAAACTGGAGATCGCCCGGCAGTACCTGCTCCCGAAGCAGCGGAAGGCCTGCGGCCTCGAGGAATCGAAGTTCGTCATGGACGAAGGGGCCATCCTCTGCCTGATCCGGCACTACACGCGGGAGTCGGGCGTCCGGAACCTCGAGCGGGAGATCGGCCGCATCGGGCGGAAGATCGTGCGGCGGATCCTGACGTCCGAACCGCAGGAAGGCCCCGTGCGGGCCGAGGACATCCCGAAGTTCCTGGGCGCCTACAAGTACCGGGTCCAGATGAAGGAGAAGAAGAACGAGTGCGGCATGGCGGTCGGGATGGCCTGGACCGAGACCGGCGGCGAGATCCTCTTCACCGAAACGGGGAAGATGCCGGGGACGGGCAAGATCATCCTCACGGGGCAGCTGGGCGAGGTCATGCAGGAATCCGCCCAGGCGGCGCTCAGCTACGTCCGTTCCCGGCTGGACCGGTTCTACATCGACCCCAAGGTGCTCCTGAGCACGGACGTGCACGTGCACGTCCCCGAGGGCGCCATCCCCAAGGACGGGCCCAGCGCCGGCATCACCATGGGCGTCTCCATCCTGTCGGCCCTGACCGGGATCCCGGTCCGGGGGGACGTGGCCATGACCGGCGAGATCACCCTCCGCGGCAAGGTCCTCCCCATCGGCGGCGTGAAGGAGAAGGTTCTGGCAGCCCACCGCTCCGGCATCTTCGAGATCATCCTGCCCGACGAGAACCGAAAGGACGTCGAGGACATCCCCGCGGAAGTTTTGGAACAGCTGAAGATCAACTTCGTCGAGACCATGGACGACGTCCTGGCCATCGCCCTCGAGCGTCTCCCGGCAGCGCCCGTTGAACCCCTCGCCCTCCCCATCCCCACCGAAACCGGGAAAGAGGGAGTGGCGAACTGACCGTTCTTTTCATCACACCGGACCTTCCTCGCTGACCCCCGAGACCCGGCCCGGCCGACCGGGGAGGTCGAGGAAAGTTACCACCGAACCATGAAACCGTTGAACTGCGAATTCATCACCAGTGCCCGGAACCCTTCCGGATTCCCGGACGTCGTCCTCCCGGAGGCCGCGTTCGTGGGCCGGTCCAACGTGGGGAAGTCGTCGCTGATCAACGCGGTCCTTCGGCGGAAGAACCTGGCGAAGGTGAGCGCGACGCCGGGGAAGACCCGCCTGGTGAACTACTTCGTGGTGAACGGCTCTTTCTATGTCGTCGACCTCCCCGGGTACGGCTACGCCCGGGCCGGCCGGGAGGAGAAGGAATCCTGGGGGGCCATGGTGGAAGGCTACCTGGGGCAGAAGCACCGCCCCAAGCTGCTCTGCATGCTCGTGGACTCCCGGCGCCCCCCCACGGAACTCGACGAGGTGATGAAGGCGTGGCTCGACCGTCTCGAGGTCCCGCACCTGGTGGTTGCCACCAAGGTGGACAAACTCTCGGGAAACGAGCGCGCGCGCAACCTGGCGGACCTGCGCCGGCGGTTCCCCGGCGCCTCCCTGATCCCGTTTTCCGCGGTGACCGGCACGGGGAGGCAGGAATTGCTCGGCCGGATTCTCGGATTCGTTCGCAACATCAAGGGGTCGCCCGCGGGCGAACCCCACCCTGAATAACGTAGGCTGGAGGCCATCATGAAAAAAACGCAACAACCGCAACCCGAAGAATTGCCCATGGATCCCGATTTTCCCGAGAACGAGACGGAAGAGGTGGCCGAGGGTGGGGAGAAGACCCTCAACATCGCGGACCTGAAGGAACTCGGCATCGGCGAGCTGACCCGCATCGCCAAGGACCTCGGCGTCATGGGCGTGTCCGGCATGCGCAAGCAGGAACTGATCTTCCAGATCCTCAAGGCGCAGACCGAGAAGAGCGGGCTCATCTTCTCCGAGGGCGTCCTGGAGATCCTGCCCGACGGCTTCGGCTTCCTCCGCTCGCCCGACTACAACTACCTGCCCGGCCCCGACGACATCTACGTCTCGCCGTCCCAGATCCGCAAGTTCGACCTGCGGACCGGCGACACCATCTCCGGGCAGATCCGCCCGCCCAAGGAGGGGGAACGCTACTTCGCCCTGATCAAGGTGGAGGCCATCAACTTCGAGCACCCCGCCGAGGCGCGCAACAAGATCTTCTTCGACAACCTCACCCCCATCTACCCCAACGCCAAGTGCAAGATGGAGACGGCGCCGGACAACCTCACCGGCCGGGTGCTGGACCTGCTCTCCCCCATCGGCAAGGGCCAGCGCGGCCTGATCGTCGCGGCCCCCCGCACCGGCAAGACCATGCTGATGCAGGCCATCGCCAACTCCATCACCACCAACCACCCGGAAGTCTACCTCATCGTGCTGCTCATCGACGAGCGCCCGGAGGAAGTCACCGACATGCGGCGCTCCGTTGACGGCGAGGTCATCAGCTCCACCTTCGACGAGCCCGCCACCCGGCACGTGCAGGTGGCCGAGATGGTCATCGAGAAGGCCAAGCGCCTCGTGGAGTACCAGAAGGACGTGGTGATCGTGCTGGACTCCATCACCCGCCTGGCCCGCGCCTACAACACCATCGTCCCGCCCAGCGGCAAGGTCCTCTCCGGCGGCATCGACTCCAACGCCCTGCAGCGCCCCAAGCGCTTCTTCGGCTCCGCCCGCAACATCGAGGAGGGCGGCTCCCTCACCATCATCGCCACCGCCCTGGTGGACACCGGCAGCCGCATGGACGACGTCATCTTCGAAGAGTTCAAGGGCACCGGCAACATGGAGATCAACCTGGACCGCAAGCTGGTGGAACGCCGCATCTTCCCCGCCATCGACATCAACAAGTCGGGCACCCGCAAGGAAGAGCTGCTCATCCCCAAGGACGAACTGAACCGGATCTGGGTCCTGCGCAAGGTCTTGAACCCGCTCTCCCCCGTGGAAGCCATGGAACTGCTCCTGGACAAGCTCCGCAAGACCGCCAGCAACAAGGACTTCCTCGAGTCCATGACCCGGGGTTGAACTCCGGCTCAAAGGCAGGATGCGAACGAGGGCCCTTCAAAAAGGGCCCTCGTCCATTTTGGTGATGCCCGGAGAGTTCTGGGCCGCGGCGGCCCGACGCCGCATTCCAGATTAGTGAAGATTAGTTTTATTAGTGGTTTGTATCCGGACAAGAGAGGGGACACTCACATTCCGATCTGCGGACCATCCACTGATTGTGAAGCGGTTCCGGCCCTGCCCTCTCGACGCTTCGGCGAGGGACCCGTCCGGCGTCTCGCTCGCCCGGCGCACGGCACGCTTTGCCGGAGAAGAAGAGGTGGGCAGCGTCCCGCGAGAGACGGGGAGGCACACCCCGACAAAACAGGAAACGGGACACTCAATCGCCCGTGCTCATTCGCCCGTGCCGTTGCGAGAGCCCCTCCCTGTTGACCTCTCAGTGATCGGAAACATTGGCTTACCGGACACGTAGACTCCCCTCCCCGATCCGGGATCGGGATACCCTTCCGGAGGCAAGCATAAGCATGAGAACCGTCATCACCCTTTTCGCTCTGGCCGTACTCTGCGGTGTCGTTGCCGTCGCCGCCGCCGCGCAGCCCCCCGTCGTCCCCCTGCGCGACTTCTTCAAGAACCCCCAGGCAGCCCTGTTCAAAATCTCCCCCAGCGGGAAATACCTCGCCTGCCTGAAGCCTTACCAGAACCGCCTGAACATCTTCGTCCAGGAGGTCGGCGGGAAGGAGTCGGCCCGCCTCACCGGCGTGACCGACCGCGACATCCCCTTCTTCGGCTGGAAGACGGACAACCTGCTGATCTTCGTCAAGGACAGCGGGGGCGACGAAAACTTCCACCTCTTCTCGGTGGGCCGGGACGGGAAGGAAACCCGTGACCTGACCCCGTTCCCGGGCGTGAAGGCCAACGTGATCGACCCCCTGTTTTACGACGACGACGCCGTCATCGTCGGCCTCAACAAGCGGAACCCGGCGCTGTTCGACGCCTACCGCCTCGACCTGCGGACCGGCGAACTGGCCCTGTTGGCCGAGAACCCCGGCAACATCACCGGGTGGACCGCCGACCACGCCGGCGTGATCCGGGCGGCCACGGCCACCGACGGCGTCAACACCACCCTTCTCTATCGCGAGACAGAGGGGGACCCCTTCAAGCCGGTCGTCACCACCACCTTCAAGGAGACCCTGCAGCCGCTCTTCTTCACCTTCGACAACCGCAACCTGTACGCCCTGTCGAACCTCGGCCGCGATCGCACCGCGGTGGTCATTTTCGACCCTCGGACCGGGAAGGAAAGCGACCTCCTCTTCGCCCACCCCTTCGTGGACGTGTCGGGCCTGACCTGGTCCCGCAAGCGAAAGGTCCTCACCGGCGTCGAATTCACCGACTGGAAGCAGCAGTGGGTCCCCCTGGACGAGGAGTACGCCCAGGTGTACGAGGAACTCCGCCGCCGGCTCCCCGAGGGGGAGATCGACCTGGCGTCCGTCAGCCGCTCGGAGGACATGGTGACCCTCGCCCTCTCCTCCGACCGCAACCCGGGGCACTACTACCTCTTCGACCGCACGACCGGCAAGCTGGAGGACCTGGGCTCTTCCACGCCCTGGCTGAAGGAAACGGAGATGGCCGCCATGAAACCCGTCCGCTTCACCGCCCGGGACGGGCTGACGCTCCACGGCTACCTCACCCTCCCCGTCGGCCGCGACCCGAAAAACCTGCCGGTGGTTCTCAACCCGCACGGGGGGCCCTGGCACCGCGACGAATGGGGGTTCAACCCCGAGATCCAGTTCCTGGCCAACCGGGGCTACGCGGTGCTGCAGGTCAACTTCCGGGGCTCCACCGGCTACGGCCGGAAATTCTGGGAAGCCTCCTTCAAGCAGTGGGGCAAGGCCATGCAGGACGACCTCACCGACGGTGTGAAGTGGCTGGTCTCTCAGGGGATCGCCGACCCGAAGCGCGTCGCCATCTACGGGGGAAGCTACGGGGGCTACGCCACGTTGGCCGGCCTCACCTTCACCCCCGAGCTCTACGCCTGCGGCGTGGACTACGTGGGCGTGTCCAACCTCTTCACCTTCATGAAGACCATCCCCCCCTACTGGAAGCCCTACCTGGAGATGATGTACGAGATGGTGGGCCACCCGGAGAAGGACAAGGACCTCCTGACGTCGGCTTCCCCCGTCTTCCACGTGGACCGGATCAAGGTGCCGCTCCTGGTGGCCCAGGGCGCCAAGGACCCCCGGGTGAACATCGACGAGTCCAACCAGATCGTGGAAGCCCTGAAAAAGCGCGGGGTGACCGTCGAGTACCTGGTGAAGGACAACGAGGGCCACGGGTTCCACAACGAAGAGAACCGCTTCGCCTTCTACGAGGCCATGGAGGCCTTCCTGGCCAAACACCTCGGCGCGAGGTAGCGTCCGCCGTTTTTTTCAAGAAACAAGCGTGAGCAGCCGATGTCGGCCTCACGCAAAGCCGCGAAACCGCGAAGCCTCGCAAAGTGAGCCCGGGAAAAACTGTGATGGGCCTCTTTGCGAGGCTTTGGCCTTTGCGGCTTTGCGTGAGACCTGCGGCGCCGACTGTCCGGGCCGCTCCTTCGGAAAGCGACACTATTTCTCGCGCTGCAGCGCCCCGTTGAGGCTGTCGGCGAGGCGGCGGGCCTCGCGGTACGCCTCGGCGTGGCGGGCCATGGTGAGGGTGTTGTTGTGGAGCAGCGGCTCGTCACGGAGTTCGGGCCATTCCGCCGCCGCCGCCTCGAAGTCGGGGGTCCCCGGGATGGGCGAGTAGCTGGCCAGGCTGACTTTCAGGCCCATGGCGTTAACGGACCGGATGTCGTCCAGAATGCCCTCCGCGGGTAACCCCGGCACGCCGAAGAGGAGGTAGGCGCCCACGTCCCGGGAGGAGAAACCGGCGGCGAAGAGCTTTTCCACGCCGCGTTCCGCCGAGGCGCGGTCCACTTTCCGGGACGAGCGCGCCTCGAACGCGGCCGACAGGCTCTCGAAGCCCAGCCGGAGCGTGGTCACCCCCGCCCGCTTCATCGCCCCGCAAAGGTGAGTGTCCAGCTTTCGGGGGTGGACGGCATTGGGGAGATGGAACCGGACAGGGAGCCCGCGCCGCGCCACTTCCTCGAAGAACGGGAGGATGTGCCGACCGGCGTCTTCCAGGAGGGCGTCGTCGTAGAACGCGACGTCCCGGCTGCCGGTGGTCCGCAGGATGTTCTCCAGTTCGGAGATCAGGACACTCACCGGCTTGCGAAGCATGGATGGGTACAAAACGTGAGCGGCGCAATACGTGCAGCGGTACGGGCACCCGACCCCGGTGATCATCGCCGCGTGGCGCAGCGGCCGCCCATAGAGGTGGTAGGCGGGGTGCGGGGGGAACCCGGGGGAAATCTCGAGCCCCGTCCATTCGGAAAGCGCCCGCGCGAGGGCGGCCGGGTCCTTCTCGGGAAGCACCGCGTCGAAGCGGCCGGACTTGCGGGCGTGCCCCTGACACACGGCCGCGTACACCCCGCCCAGCAGCACGCGCGCCCGGGGGAAGCGACGTCTCAGCAGGGCGGCCGCGCGAAAGGCCCCGCCGTACCAGTAGCTCATCAGGCAGGTCACCAGCACCAGGTCGGGCTCCGGCACGGCGTCGAGCCGCTCGAGGAAGTCGCCCTCGGACATTCCGTACCGGTGGAACCCTCTCGGCACCCAGGCCAGGCAGGCCGGTTTTTCGATGGGTTCGGACCGGTACTTCCCCGTCCCCCGGAAGCGCGCGGTGCCCCCCGCCGTCTCCCGGGCGACGACGTCGATCAGCGCAACCCCGGCGCCGGCGGCCTCCAGCATCGCCCCGACGTGGAGGAGCCCCAGGGGGCGCGCCCAGAGGTCGTAGGCGGCGAAGTCCTCGATCCAGGGGTTGACGAGGAGGGCTTTCACGCCGTTATCCCCCTTCCCTTCCGGCTCGTGCCGGCGGGTGTCCTGCCCCGTCCGTACGCGTCATCGTGGCTCGCACATTCGAAGCTCTTTGGTCCACGATCGCTCAAAACGGGTTTTTCCCGGTGGAGTATGCTTGACATCCCCGCCAAAAGCCCGGATTCGGATCTCACAGAGGCACAAAGGCACGGAGAACAATCATAAGAACTTTTGATTCTATTAAAGACGATTTGCATTTCTCCGTGCCTCCGTGCCTCTGTGAGCGAAAAGGACTTTTTACGATGGCCTCATTCCTGAGGGGCTGGAGTAACTCGAGGGACGTGAAGAATACCGGGAGCGATGGGGAAAGCCGGTATCCGTGTTCATCCGTGGTTCAGACCGGGTCGCGGCCTACGGCTGTTCGTGTGGTTCGTGGGGTTCGTGGTTCTCTTCCGTTCTGCGGGGCGGCTTTCGCAACGCCCGGAGTTCCCGCCGGTACTGCTCCCGGATTTCCCGGAAAAAGCCGTGGTAGGTCTCCGCGGCGAAGTCGGGGAAGGTCCAGGGGAAAGTCCGCCACGCCCCGGCCTGGAAGTGGAGGGTGACCTCGGCCCAGATCCCGTCCCGCAGGTAGACCCGGTGGTAGAAGTTCTTGGTGCTGGCCAGCACGAGCTTGGCCGGCTCCACGTAACCGGGGTCCAGGTTCACGGGGCGCGGCCAGGGCGAGCCCAGGCTCGTGGCCAGTCCCTCTTCGAGGCGGTTGGTCCGGATCTTCAGGTCGGCCAGTGTGTCCGGCGCCGCGAGAGAACGGAACGTCACGAAGCGCCGGTCGACCCGGTCCCCGGTCTCGTCCCGGTAGTAATCCGTGGAATCGAAGGGGTAGGCGGGGGATTCCTCCCCGATGGCGCCCAGTTCGCGCTCCAGCAACTCCCGGACCGTCTCCCACGCCAAGTCCCGGTTCAGCAGGACCCCGCAGAAAAACCGGACGTCGGCGGGTTTTCCGATGATCCCCATGTCTCCCTCCCGACCCACAGGACAGAATGGAACCACGAACCACACGAACCACACGAAAAAAAACCGGGCGCCGAAAACGCCGGGTACGTCATGGCAGAGGACAACCCGGCCCCCCGACCGGGTCCCTTCGGAGCGGCCCGACCCGGGTATCATACACCCGCCCGTCAACAGCGCGGCAACCTCATTCGGAATATTCCCTTGCCTGAAACGGCGATTTGATGCATCATAAAAACATGATGCGAAGGCTTTAGTCCTTGCCTCTCGACTGCATTTCGCGTGACTGGACCCGGCCTCGCATCGAAACCGTTGGTGTGGTTCGTGTGGTTTGTGGTTGATATCCGGTCAATCCGGGTTGTGACGGAAGGCCCCATGTTCGAGCGGTACACGGAAAAAGCGCGGCGGGTGATCTTCTTCGCCCGGTACGAGGCCAGCCTCCTCGGGAGCGGCATCATCGACACCGAGCACGTCCTGCTGGGCCTCATCCGGGAGGACAAGCGCATCCTCCGCTACTTCCCGGCGGGCGAGAGCGCGGCCGACGCCATCCGCAAGGGCGTGGAAAGCCACATCCGCCTGCGCGAGAAGGTGCCCACCTCCATCGAGATCCCCCTGTCCAACGAGGTGAAGCGCGTCCTCAACAACGCCGTGGAGGAGTCGGAGCAGCTCGGCCACAAGGTGGTCAGCACCGACCACATCCTGCTGGGGCTCCTGCGCGAGAAGCAGACCCTGGCGGGCCGCATCCTCTACGAGCAGGGCGTGCGGGTCTCCGCCATCCGGGAGCACCTGTCCGCCCCGGCCGGGCAGGACGAGAACGGGAAGCAGAAGAAGAAGCGCGAAACGCCCCTGGTGCAGGATTTCTCCCGGGACCTGACCGAGAAGGCCTTCCGCAACGAACTGGACCCGCTGATCGGCCGGGAGCGCGAGGTGGAGCGGCTCATCCAGATCCTCTGCCGGCGCACCAAGAACAACCCCGTCCTGATCGGCGAGCCGGGCGTGGGAAAAACCGCCATCGTGGAGGGCCTGGCCCAGCGCATCGTCGACGGGAAGGTCCCGCCCTTCCTCTCCAGCAAGCGCATCATCGCCCTCGACCTCTCCCTCATCGTGGCCGGCACCAAGTACCGGGGCCAGTTCGAGGAACGGCTCAAGGGGCTGATGAAGGAACTCACCGACAACCGCGACTTCATCGTCTTCATCGACGAGCTTCACACCATCGTGGGCGCCGGGTCCGCCGAGGGCTCCCTGGACGCGGCCAACATCCTCAAGCCCGCCCTGTCCCGGGGGGAGGTCCAGTGCATCGGCTCCACCACCCCCGCGGAGTACCGGAAGACCATCGAGAAGGACCGCTCCCTGGAGCGGCGTTTCCAGCCCATCCAGATCGCGGCGCCCAGCGAGGAGGACTCGCTGCGCGTCCTTCTGGGCATCAAGGAGCGCTACGAGAACTTCCACGGCCTGACCTACACCGACAACGCGGTGGAGACCGCCGTCCGCCTCTCCAGCCGCTTCATCCCGGACCGCTTCCTGCCCGACAAGGCCATCGACGTGCTGGACGAGGCCGGCGCCCGCGTCAAGCTCCGGCTCGCGGACATCCCCGACGAGGTCTACCAGGCCCAGCGGCAGGTGGACGAACTGCAGATCCTGGTGTCCGAGTGCATCAAGCGGCACGAGTTCGAGGAGGCGGCCCGCCTCAAGAAGGACCTGCTGAAGTTCCAGCGGGAGCTGGAAAACACCCGTCTCCGGAGCGGGGCCGACCTCGATCTCCCGCCCGTGGTCCGCCGGGAGGACATCGAGGACGTCGTCGCCCGCTGGACCGGGATCCCCGTCAACCAGATCAAGGAGGAGGAGATCCAGAAGCTCCTCCGGATCGAGGAGGAGCTCCACCGGCGCATCGTCCGCCAGGACGAGGCCATCTCCTCGCTGGCCAAGGCCATCCGGCGCAACCGGGCGGGCCTGAAGAGCCCGAACCGCCCCGTGGGTTCCTTCCTGTTCCTCGGCCCGACGGGCGTCGGGAAGACGGAGGTCGCCAAGCGGCTCGCCGAGTTCCTCTTCGGCTCGGAGCAGGCGCTCGTCCGCGTCGACATGTCGGAGTACATGGAGAAGCACTCCGTGGCCAAGCTGATCGGGTCACCCCCGGGGTACGTGGGCCACGAGGAGGGAGGGCAGCTCACGGAGCGCATCAAGCGAAACCCGTACGCGGTGATCCTGCTGGACGAGATCGAAAAGGCCCACTACGACGTCTTCAACATCCTCCTTCAGGTCATGGAGGACGGGCGCCTCACCGACTCCCTGGGCAACCGGGCGGACTTCCGCAACGTCATCCTCATCATGACCTCCAACCTCGGGGCGGAGCACCTGAGCCGGCGCTCCGGCCTGGGCTTCTCCGCCTCCTCCCAGGCCGACTGGAAGAAGGGCGAGGACATGATCCGCTCGGAGGTGAAGAAGATCTTCCGGCCGGAGTTCCTCAACCGCCTGGACGAGATCATCTTCTTCAAGCCCCTGGAGACGGAGGACCTGCGGCAGATCGTCCACCTGCTGGCCGGCGATCTCAGCGCCAACCTGGGCCACCGGGACATCCGCCTCCACCTCCAGGACGCGGTGGTGGACTTCATCATCGAGGTGACCTGCAAGGACCGCTCCTACGGGGCGCGTCCCCTGCGGCGAGCCATCCAGAAGCACCTCGAGGACCCGCTCTCGGAGCGGATCATCCGGGGGGAGATCCCCGAGCACGCCACCGTCGAGGCCGGCATCGCCGACGACGTCATCACCTTCCGAACCCTCGTCTCCCCCCCCGTCCCCGAAGAGCCCGTACCCGCCGCCGACTCCGCTCAGTGACAGGCCGCATAATTTTCCATATTTCGCCAGTCGTCTAAAGAAAGAGGCGCCGTTGGCGCAACCCCGATACCGGCGCGGAAAGGGACCCCTCCGGACCTGCAGCCCAATTCGGATAAACCGGAAAAGGAACCACGAAATACACGGAAGACACGAACGGGATTCCGTGGCCGAGGGGTGGTGCTCCCGACGGCCCTGATTCAGCAGTCAGGCCTAAACCCCTACAGCCTGTTCTCAGTCTTTCCTGATGATCTCGATGAAGTACTTCGCCTCGTACATGTTCGCGACGAACTTGCGGGCCGGGATGATCTTGGTCATCCCCGTGTCCTCGCGCATGCACTCCTTGTCGAGGAGGAGGTACTCCTTGTTCAGGAAGGAGATTTTCAACTCCGGCGAAATGTTGAGGAAGTTCATGACGCTCTTGCCGGACACCTGCTGGTTGACCATGTTGATGACTTCCCGGTCGTCCATGATGCCGGCCTCGTTCAGGAAGGAACTGACGAGGGTCTCCATGATCCGCGGGTTGGTGCACAGCTCGCGGGTGTTGATGACCACGGGCTTGTCGAGGATCAGGTAGGTGGCGGCGTCGATGTTCTTGTTGTTGTAAAAGGTCTGCGCGATGATGTAGTGACCGCGGAGGGAGTAGATCTTGCTGCGCTCGAAGGCGACCTCGTCGAGGGAGGCCAGGCAGTACTTGCGCAGATCCACCTTGATGATGTGCTTCTTGAGGTCCGGGTCCTCCTTGATGGCGGAGATGGCCTTTTCCTCGGGAATGATGATGTTGTTGAGCTTGTCGTAGATGGTGTGGAGCTTCTCGAAGTGGAAGATCTGGACGCCGATGTCCAGGTTGGCGTTCATGCGGTCCGCCAGCCCCATCTCGCCCTGGATGGGGTTCTCCCGGATGAACTGCGTGTTGGACATGGTGCTGGAGAGGAACGCGGGGTCGCGCAGGGGCGTTTTCTCCAGCGGACGGGTCTTGCCCTTGTCGTCGGGGTAGAGGATGTCGTAGAAGAACTCCTCGACGGCGTTGAAGGTGTGGATGATGCGGGTCCGGTCGAGGATGAGCATGTCGTAGCGGGTCGGCTTGAGGTAGTTGTAGAAGGAGTTGATCAGGACCTTCATGCCTTTCCGGGCCATCACGTCCTTGATGATCATGCCGCTCATGATGAGGTACGGGGTCATGTAGGCGGCGAACTTGCGGGGGTCGAGGTTCCCCGGGGCGGGTTCCACCTTCCGGGCGAAGAGGGCGATCTTGGTCTGGGGGAGCAGATCCAGATTCTGGTTCGTGTTGTCGTAGAAAAGGATGTGGAATTCCCCTCTGCTGTCCTGGTCCGGCATCTTTCCTTCCCTGCCTGCTTGAACTCCGTCGGGCGCCCGTCCCGTAAAACAGGGCGGCGTCGCCCCCCGCAACCGGTCCTGAATCGAAGCACCTCGTCCCGATTATACTGGGTTTCCGGAAAAAATACATCATATTTTCCGGCCCCGATGGTAAGATCTTCCCCTCAGAGGCGACGCATGCGCATCGGTACACGACAACTGGACACCTTTCTCGACAGCCTGCCCCACCCCTCCCTCCCAGACCTCTACCGCGACCTGATCAGTCGGGTCCGGGTCCGGGCGGTCCACCTGCCGGGACGGATCTCCCGGCCCCGGGTCGTCAGCACCCTGCTGGGGCACGAACTCATCCTCGGGAACTGGCGGAAAGGGTGCCCGGACACGACCACGGCCCGGTTTCTCCGGGTCTTCGCGGCCCTGGGCTGCCGGGCCGCCTTCGTACCCTACAACCCCGTGGACACGGCCGGCATCCTCCCCCAACTGGAAGCCGCCGGCGCGGACCTGGAGCAGCGGCTCTCCGACCTGGTGCCGGCGGGCAGTTCCCCGCGGCGGCGCGCGGCGATCCGGCAACGGCTGTACCGCCGCCTGGCGGACCGACTCGCGTCGATGCGGCCGGCCTTCCCCACCGGCGTCAACGGAGGGGGACATGCCCCCTGAAAAGGACCGGAGGGTCGGGATCACCACCACCGTCCCCGTGGAAATCCTCATGGCCGGCGGGTGGGTCCCCCTCGATCTCAACAACGTCTTCATCACCCACCCGAACCGGGCCCGGTTCGCCCTCGAGGCGGAGCGCTGCGGGTTGCCCCGGACGGTCTGCGGGTGGAACAAGGGGGTCCTCACCGCCGCCCTCACCCAGGGCTTGTCCCGGGTGGTGGAAGTGGTGCAGGGGGACTGCTCCACCTCCGAGGCCGTGGGGTCCATCTTCAAGGAGCGGGGGGTCCTCGTCGTTCCGTTCGCCTACCCCTTCGGCGCCGACCGGGCCGCCCTGGCGGCGGAGATGGAGGCCCTGGCCCGGCGCTTCGCCACCTCCGTGGACGCCGCCCGCGCCGTGTGGCGCGACCTCCGCCCCTGCCGCGACCTCCTGGAGACCCTCGACCGCCTGACCTGGGAGGATGGCCTGGTGAGCGGCTTCGAGAATCACCTGTTCCTGGTGTCCGGCTCCGATTTCAACGGGGACCCCGCCACCTTCCGCCGGAGCGTGGAGGAGACCCTCGCCCGGGCCCGACGGCGCATCCCCTTCCGGGAGGACGTCCGGGTGGGGTACATCGGCGTGCCGCCCATGATCGACGACCTCTACGAACGGGTGGAGTCCTTCGGCGGCCGGGTGGTCTTCAACGAGATGCAGCGCCAGTTCTCCATGTGCGTGGAGGCCCCCTCCCTCCTCGAGCAGTACGCCCGCTACACCTACCCCTACTCGGTGGCCGGCCGCCTGGCGGACATCCGGCGCGAGATCCGCCGCCGGGACATCCGCTGCGTGATCCACTACGCCCAGACCTTCTGCTTCCACCAGGTGGAGGACCCGGTCTTCCGGAACGAACTGGGCGTCCCCGTCCTCACGTTGGAGACCGATCATCCGGGCCCGCTGTCCCCCCGCGACGACATCCGGCTGGAAAACTTCCTGGGTGCGATCCGTCCCCGCCGCCGCCCACGGCCCGCTCCCGCCGCGGCCACGGACCGCCTGGGCCTGGACCTCGGCAGCCGGTGGGTGAAACTGGGGCTGCTGCGCCACGGGAAGCTCGTGCACCGGGAGCTGTTCGACCCCATGGAGTTCTACCGGGCCCACCTCAGGCCCTCCGGCGCCGGCCGCCACATCGACCTGGGTGCGCTGCGGCGGACGCTGTCCGACCGGTCGGGGCTGAACATCCCCGCGGGGGCCCTTCAGGTCGTTGCCACGGGCTACGGCCGCCACCTCGCCGGGATGATCGAGGCGGCCATCGTCCCGGAACTCCAGGCCCACGCCGAGGGGGCGGCTTTCCAGACCGGCCTGCGGGACTTCACCCTCCTGGACATCGGCGGCCAGGACACCAAGGTGATCCGGGTCCGGGAAGGCCGGGTCACCGACTTCGCCATGAACGACCGGTGCGCCGCGGGGAGCGGGCGTTACCTCGAGAACATGGCCCGCATCCTGGGCCTCCCGGTGGAGGAGATCGGCGATTACCGCGACGACCCGGTGGCCCTGGACGCCGTCTGCGCCACGTTCGGCGAGTCGGAGGTGGTCGGGAGGATCGTGGAGGGCGTGCCGGAGGAGCGGATCTGCGCGGGGATCAACCACACGGTCTTCCAGCGCGTGCTCCCCGACCTGGAGCGCTTCCCCTCGGGGGTCCTGCTGGTGGCGGGCGGCGCCGCCGGCAACCGGGCCATTTTGCACTTCATTCGCGCCGAGTCGCTGTTCGACGAGGTCCGGGCCGTGCCCGACCCCCGTTTCAACGGCGTCATCGGGGTGCTGCACCATGAACTCGCGTGACCCCGGCGACTGCGTTTCCTGCGGCCAGTGCCTGCCCGACTGCCCGGTCTACGCCCTCACGCGCCGGGAGGAGGATTCGCCCCGGGGAAAGCTGGCGGTCCTGAAGTGGTTTCCGTCCTTCGCCGGCCCGGCGGACTTCCCCTCGGGAGAAGTGCATTTCCGCTGCACCCTCTGCGGGCGCTGCCGGGAGACCTGCCCTTCGAGGCTCGACGTCCCGGATATGATCCGGGCCCACCGAAACGCCATCGGCGCCCTTCGCCCGGCCGCCGCGGACGCCGGGGGCGGTCCCCTCCGGCCGGGCCCGGGCCTGCGCCCCCGGTTCCGGGGTGGCCCTTCCCCGTGGGTCACGCCGGCTGCCCGGTCGATCCCCCGCTCCCGGAACCCTTACCGGGTCCTCTTCCCGCGGGGTCCAGCCGCGCCCCCGGGAGAAGAAGCCCCGGAGCGGCCGCGAACGGCCCGCCTGCTGGCGGACCCCTTGACGGCCGTCTTCGCGCCCCGCCGCCTGGCGGCCGCCGTGGCCTCCCTGCGGGACATCGGCGGGAAGGGCGAGGTCCGCTGGGCCCGGGGCCCGTCCGCCTGGCAACGCTTCCGGTCCGGGGACGAGGAGGGCCTGCTTCGACTGGCACGCGAGGCTCTGGACGGCCTGGCGCCCGGGGAACCGGTGACCTGCAGCGAGCCGGAGACGGCTGAACTGCTGGCGGCCGCCCTGGCCGGCGCCGGCGAGGGGCCCGAAGGCCGGAGGTTTCGCGTCGGCCCCGGCCTCCCGGCGGTCCTTCCACCCGTCTGCCCGGCCGACGACTCCCCGCCGGCCGCCGCGGCCCCGACGGGACCCGGCCCGGCCGAGGGGACGGGTTGGCTCGCCGCCCGGAACGCCGGGGGTCCCTTCACCCTCCTGCCGCCGCCGCTGCCCCTGGAAGCGGAAGCCTGGGAGCACTGGAACCTCCGGGCGGGAGCCGGCGCGCCGGACGGGTGGGTCCCCGCCCCGCCCGCGTGGCGGGTGCTGCGCGGGGAGATGCTCGTGGGCCTGGACAACGCCCTGGCCGGGCGGATGGCCCTGAACCTGAGGGAAGCGGCCGGGCGGAGGGGGATTCGCACCCTGTACTGCGTATCGACGCGGAGTGCGCTGTGGCTGGCCATGGCCCGCGCCGCGGGCCTGCCCGCCGTGCGCCTGCTCTGAAGGCGGGGCACGCGCAGGAGAATTCAGAATTCAGAATTCAGAAGGCAGGGGGAAGAGGCAGCCGTCAGGGGGCCTTGGTTGGGAGACAGGAGGAAGGAGCCGTCGTTTGGTCGGTTGAGCTTGATCGGAGACGCCGCTTCTCCGTGCCTCCGCACCTTTGAGAGACCTTCCGACAGCTTCCTCCCGGAGGCGGGGCAACCCGGTGAGGGCCCGCTTTCATGGCCCCTGACCGCATCCCCGGCGATCCGTTTTTCTTCGCGAGCTTTGCGACTTGGCGAGAGCAGGAACCGGGAAGGTTCTCGCCAGGGCGCCAAACTCGCAAGGAAAGGCCACCAAAGCGCCTGCTCGTGTCGCATGCCCCGTCTGCGCCGTCTGCAACTTCGGCTCAGCCTGTCCCTTTGGTCCTTTTGGTCCTTTTGGTCCTTTTGTCCCTTCGCGCCCCGGCGGCCTTCGCGCCGCACTCCGCAAAGCGACCGGCGCGACGGAGGCGACGGGGGGGATGGCAACTGCGACGGCGGCTTCGATCGCGGTTGCAGTTGTGCTTGGAGCTTCGAGGGGGATGGGGATGGCGACTGTGATGGCGACTGCGATTCCGATTGCGATACCGATACCGATAAATTCCGTTCTGACCTTCAGTCTAACAGCCTTCAGCCTAACAGCCTTCAGCCTTCAGCCTATCAGCCTTCAGCCTATCAGCCTTCAGCCTATCTCAGCAGGTAGATCTCCAGGGGCTTGTCCGGGGCCTTTCCCCCGGGCTTGACCTTCACCCGGAGGACGACGGCGTCGAAACCCGGCCGGGAGACCCGCAGTTCGTACTCCCCCGCGGAGAGGCTGAAACGAAAACAGCCCTCCTCGCCGGTGCGGCAGGCGGCCACGCGTTTCTGCCGGGCCTTCCCGGACGGGGCGGAACCACGGAACCAGCTCCCCGCCTCGGGGTGGTCGAAAACCTCCAGGAGGGCGCCGTCCACCGCGTCCCCGGCGGAATCCGCCACTTTCCCCTCCAGCGACGGGTAGGTGTCGGGGAGTTCGATGGCATAGGGTTTCACGCCCCAGGTGGTCACCACGTCGTTTCCCACCTTCCGGCAATCGCAGTCGGACTGGGCACGGGGGGTCGCCGCGGAGAGGAGGAGAAGAACAAGGAAAGGAAGTGATTTCATGGAATACCCTCCGTACCGGTGGTGGCGGGGAACCGAAACCGCCCCGGGCCCGACGGCCGCAGGATCCCCGACCCGCGGGGGTCGCCCGGCCCCCCCGCTTCACTACGCTCGGGAGGCGGGAGGGTTCCCGGGAGCCAGGGTCACATATTGAGGAGTTCCTTGATCTTGGCGATCAGGTCGGCGATGTTCACGGGTTTGCGGACGAAAGCGTCCGCCCCCAGGTTTTTCCCCTCGAATTCGAACTTCATGCTGGTGTAGACCCCCGTCATCAGGATCACCGGGGTCTGTTTCAGGTGCGGCGTGTTCTTGATGCGGCGGCAGATCTCGAAACCGTGGATGCGGGGGAGCAGGAGGTCCGTGATCACGAGGTCGGGCTTGTTGGACTGGATCCACTGCAGCGCGGGTTCGCCGTTGTTGAACACCGTCACGTCGAAGCCGGCGTCGTCCAGCCGGTGCTTGAGCAGTTTCGACAGGTTGGTGTCGTCGTCGATCAGGGCGATCTGCTTGAGGCCCGTGCGGTCCCGCGGCTCGGGGGGCGGCGTGTCGTCCGGGATCTCCGGCACCGGCCGGGACCGGTCGAGACCGTAGCCGGGGATGACGTTTCCGATGAAGGCGATCCCCTTTGAGTCCCCGGAAGCCGGGCCGGGGTCCGCGGCCGGCGCCGGGGCGGGGCGTGCGGTGGCGGCCGCCGGGGAAGCGGACGCCGCGGCCACCGTCGCGGGCCGCGGGGAGGTCGGCGTGTACGCCGGCGTCTGCGGAACCGGGGCCGGTCGGGGGACCGCGGCCGGGTCCGGGGCGGCGGGGGCCGGCCGGGGCGGCGCCGCGGCCGGGGGCCTCGCCGCCGGGGCGGCGGGGGCCGGCGCGGGGATCGTCGGGGCGGCAGGGTTCGCCGCCGGGGGGGACGGCCGGGGCGCGGCGGCGCCGGGGGCCGCCGGCTGCGGCCGGGTCACCGGGCCCGCCGACGGGGCGGCCGCGGGGGGACCGGGCGGCGGGGGAGCGGCCTTCGCCTGTGCGGCGGCCGCCGCGGCGGCCGCCGCGACCCGCTCGGCCGACGGGGCGGCCCGCCCCACGGCCTCCACGCGGTTTTTCCCGAGCCGTTTGGCGGCGGCAAGGGCGCGCTCGGCCCCCTCGATCAACGTCGGGGTGTCGCCGATCAGCGGGAAGGAGGCCACGCCCGCGGAGAAAGTGACCCGGTGGTCCTTGCAGGCGGGGTGCATCAGGGTGTTGAAGTCCTTCCGGATCTCGTCCACCACGATGCGGGCCGGTTCGACCCCGGCGTCGGGGAGCACGAGGCCGAACGTTCCCCCGCTCAGGCGTCCCACGATGTCCGTGGAGCGAAGCCGCTTCCGGATGAGCCGGGCGAACCCGCGCAGGACCGAGTCGCCGGCGTGGTGCCCGTAGAGATGGTTCACGGCGCCCAGGGAATCGATGTCCACGAGGACGTAGGACAGCGGGGCGGAGTAACGGCGGCACCGGCGCAGTTCCCGGTCCAGGTTCTCCTTGAGATAGGTCCGGTTCAGGAGGCCCGTGAGGCCGTCCTTGACGCTGAGGGAGCGGAGGAGCCTCGCCCGGCGGGACAGCGCCAGGACCTCCGAGGTCATCTCGGAGGGGAGCATCGGCCGGGTCAGGATGTCCTCCCGGGTGGCCCGGCGGAACTCCAGGGCGTCCCCGGCCGTCTCCCGCGGGGAGAGGAAGGCGAGGGAGATCCCCGCCCACCGGTCCTGCTGACGGATGACCCGGGCCAGGTCCACCCCGCCGCACGGCATGACGTCCAGGTCCAGGAGGATGACGTCGGGCTGAAACTCGTCGAGCGCGTTCAGGGTTTCCATGGGGTCTTCCATGATCCAGACCATGAACCCCTCGCGCTCGAGGATCGAGGCGTAGTAGTGGGACAGCGCCTTGGAATCGTCGATGAGCAGCACCCGGTAGGGCTCCGCCACCTCCTGGTGGGTCAGCCCGTCCAGGGTGTCGACCAGTTCGGGAATGTCCACCGGTTTCATCACGAAGGCGCCACCGCCGGCCCGGACCGCCTCCAGGCGCGTCCGGATGTCTCCCACGGTGGACAGGAAGATCAGGGGGACCGAGCTGTTCCCGACCATTTCCCGGGCGGCGTGGATCCCCCCCCACTCGTCTCCCGGCATGGAGACGTTCAGGATGAGGATCGTCGGCTGGCCGAGGGACAGCGCCCGCCGGGCATCGCTCAGGTTCGAGTAGCCGAGCGCGTTGTAACCGAAGAACTTGAGCTGGTTCGTCAAGCCCTGCAGCAACGCGGGCTCGTCGTCCACCAGGATGATGGTGGAGGTCGTGGTGGCGGGCAGGCGACGCTCGGGGCCGACGGCCCCGCCCGCCGGCAACCCCGCCGGCGGGTCCTTGGCGTTCCGGACCAACTCCTCGAGGAGGATGCTCCCCTGGTCGATGATCTCCTCCGACGGGGCCTTCCCGAACTGGATCAGGAAGTCGAGGTAACGGTGAAACCGCGCGGCGTCCTCGGCCACGGGGGGAAGCTCCGCTTCACGGGCGGCATCCTCGAGCAGCAGCGCATCCCGGTAGATCTGGTTGAGGGCCGTCTCCCAGGCCGCCCCGTCGGCCACGAGCTCCCAGTTCTTCCGGATGGTGTTCAGGCGCTCGGCTTCGGGAGGCGGGAGCTGCCGCGAAGCGCCGGTTTCGCCGGATTTCTCTCGGGGATCTTGCATTCTCGCCTCCGGGAGGAGATGGCCGGACCGTCGGCTTTCCCAGGCACCGGTGATTATACTGGTTCCGTCCGGTCCCCGTCAATGCAGCGGCGGGGTCCCTTGCGACAGAAAAAAATCTTCTCGAACCGCCGAAACCCGAAGTGATACGCCTCCTCGCGGGTGAAGGTGTTGGCGAAGTCCTCGGCGGCGGCGTCGAAACCCTCGCCTTGCAGGCGAAGGACGAAGTCCTTCCCGTAGAGGCGCACGTGGTCGTGCTGCCAGTAGGCCTTCGCCCGGTCCTCCGGGGCGGTGATGGAGGGGTCTTCGTACGTCTCGTCGCGGAAACGGTCCAGGGGAACCAGGAAAGCGGCCCACCCCCCCGGGTGCAGGACCCTCCGGAGTTCGCGCATCGCCGCCCGGTCGTCGGGGATGTGCTCCAGAACGTGGGAGCACAGGATGAAGTCGACGGAGGCGTCCGCCAGGGGAATGGCCGTGATGTCCATGAAGCGGGTCCCCCTGGCGTAGCGGTACCCTTCGCAGAACTTGTCGCACGGGATGTACGTCAGCCCCTTCATCCGCGAAAAGACCCGGAAGAACTCCGCCTCCGGGGAGACGTGCAGGAGAGTCCCGGGCCTCTGGAAGAAATCGGTCCGCTGCCGGAGGAAGAGCCAGAGCAGGCGGGTCCGGTCGAGGGAGCCGCACCGGGGGCACCGTGACGTCGGCAGCCCGGCCCCGAAGGGCCGGAAGGGGACGAAAGTCGAAAACCGGCCCCCGCAGATGGGGCAGCACACCGTCCGGCCCTTCAGCGCCCACAGCAGGACCAGGCGCTTCAGCCCGCGGACGGTCTCCGGTGAGCCGTCCCCGTGGAACAGGATCTTTTCGCACCTGTCCGTCTCGATCAACGGAATCTCCCTGGGTGGGACCCTGGGGCGGCCCCTTTCGCGACGTCGCCGGGAACCGCCCCCGGCAAGCTTTTCCCTGTCCTCCGACCCCCGCCGGAAAACCGGCAACGGGGTATTATCCCACATTTCCACCTGAATCAACAAGGCGTATCAGAAAATCCCGAACCGCCGTTCCCGCAGTGTGCATCCTTAAGCCTTGACGCTCGGGTAATGAGTCCGTATTTTAATCTCACGGAGGCACGGAGGCACGGGGAAGAATCATAAGAGTTGTTTATTCAAGTCCCACCCCCGCGCGCCGCCGGGGGGAAATCGTGCCGCGGGGCGCCATCCCGTGCCGGCGGCGCGCGGGGGGAGTTCTTTATAACCGTTTATTCTACAAATATTTCACCCCTGACGGGGTGAAGACGCAAAGTCCGGGAAACCGCCTTCAATTCCCCAGGGACCCCATGAAACGTCAAGGGGTAAAATTCGTACATACAGGGATCCGCGGGCTCGCCCGGCGGGCTCGAAAAGGAGGTTGTCATGAACGTGATGAAAACGACCCTGCTGCTCGGCCTTCTCACCGGGCTCTTCCTGGGCATCGGCAGCATCTGGGGCACCGGGGGCTTGACGGTGGCCCTGGCCGTCGCGGCCGTCATGAATTTCGTCGCCTATTTCTTCTCGGACAAGATCGTCCTGGCCATGTACCGCGCCCGAAAGCTGGCCCCCGGCGAAGACGCCCGCCTGGACCGGATCGTGCACACCCTGGCCTCGTCCGCCCGGATCCCGGCCCCTCCCGTTTACGTCATCCCCTCGGACGCCCCCAACGCCTTCGCCACCGGGAGAAACCCCTCCCACGCCGCGGTGGCCGTGACCGAGGGGATTCTGCGCCTGATGGACGACGAGGAACTGACCGGCGTCCTGGCCCACGAGATCGCCCACGTGAAGAATCGCGACATCCTGATCAGCTCCATCTCCGCCACCCTCGCCGGCGCCATCATGTGGGCCGCCGACATGGCCCGGTGGGGGATGATGTTCGGCGGCAGCCGCGACGACGAGGAAGGGGGCGGGGGGCTGGGCGCGCTGCTGATGGTGATCCTGGCCCCCATCGCCGCCATCCTGATCCAGATGGCCATCTCCCGCTCCCGCGAGTATCTCGCCGACGAGAGCGGCGCCCGGATCGCCGGCACGCCGCTCGGGCTGGCCAGTGCGCTGCGCCGGCTCGAGACGGCCAACCGCCGGGTCCCCCTGGAGGCCTCCCCCCAGACGGCCCACATGTTCATCGTGAGCCCCCTCAGCGGGAAAAACCTCCTCTCCCTCTTCAGCACCCACCCGCCCGTGGAGGCGCGCGTCGCCCGGCTCATGGACCTCTCCCGCGGCCGGACGAACTGACCCCTGCGAAAGCGAACCCGTGACCACAAGAAAACGGCCGGCATTGCCGGCCGTTTCGCTTGTGGGAAGCTCGAATCGTTCGCAAACGTCAATTCAGCCGCAAAGAACGCATCGAACACAGAGAATGGCAGGCCTTCAAAATACATTGGAATCCAGGCGTCCGGATTTCCTTTGCGTGTCTTTGCGTTCTCTGTGGTTTGATGGGTCCGGTCTTCTTACGGGGATGTCAACCTTGACACCCCCGCAAAAAGAGCCATCACCCTGCGGGGCGATGGCTCAATCAAAGGCTTTGCAGACACTTGCCGTTCGTTTCCGACTGTCTACGAACCCTTCAGCCTCAGCGGTGGCGTCCCGAATCCCTGGAACCGGAAGAGGAGGAGGACGAGGAGGAAGAAGAAGAGGATGAACCGCCGCGGCTCGAGCCCCCCCCGGAGGAGGAAGGCGGCGGCGAATAGGAGCGGCTCGACGAAGAGGAGGGCGGCGGCGAGTAGGAACGCCCGGAAGAGGAGGACGAGGACGGCGGCGAGTAGGAGCGCCCCGACGAGGAGGACGAGGGGGGCGGCGAATAGGACCGGCTCGAAGAAGAAGGCGGCGGCGAATACGACCGGCTCGACGAAGAAGAGGGCGGCGGCGAGTACGAACGCCCCGAGGAGGAGGACGAGGGCGGCGGCGAGTACGACCGGCTCGACGAAGAAGAGGGCGGCGAGTAGGAGCGGCTCGAGCCGCTCGAAGACCGCGAGGAGTCGGAGGACCGCGAGTACGACGGGGAACTCGTGGAGGAGGACCGGGAAGAGGAACTCGGAGTGGAATAGGAGCCCCGGGAGGATTCGGAGGAAGCGGAACGGGAGGAACCGTCGTATCCCGAAGCGCGATAGCTCGGGTAGGCGTCGCTGGAACCGGACCGGCCGCGGTTGTAGGACGAGTCGCTGTCACTTCGCCCGGGCCGCGACGGGGACGTCGAGGAGGACCCCGGGTTGCCCCGGGAGCTGTCGCTGCCGCTCGACCCCGAGGAGCCGCGCGAAGAAGAATCGGACGACCCCCGGGAGTAGTCGCTCCGGCTGGAGCCCGAGGACCCCCGGGAGGTGTCGGACGACCCCCGGGAGGAGTCGCTCCGGCTGGAACCCGAAGACCCCCGGGAGGTGTCGGAGCGGGAGGACCCCCCGGACCGGCTGGAGGACGAGCCCTCGTAGGACCGGGAACGGGACGAGTCGCTGCTGGAGCCGGATTCCACCCCCGGGCGCCCGCGGTTGCCGCGGTCGGAGGAGGCCCCCTGGCTGCCCCGGCTCCCCGTGTCGGAGCGGGGCGAACCGCCGGCGCCGCGGGTGTAGGTGTCATCGGACCGGGCACTGCCCCGGGAGGCCTGGGAGGACGGCTGCGCCCCGCGCCCCTCGTAGCGGGAGGAGGACCCGCGCCCGTAGGCCGGGGAGCTTGACCCGTCGCGGGCGCTGACGTCCCGGCTCCGCCCGGAGGCGACCCGGCCGGCGGAAGCGGTCCGGAGGGGGTCGATGCGGGGGGCGCCCGCCAGGACCCGTTCACGCTGGAAGAGCTGCCGGCCGGTGCTGCTGTCGGTCCGGAAGTTGACGGCCTGGGAGCCGCGGGCGGAGTTCCCGATGAGCAGGTTCCGGTTGTAGGCCCCCGCGCCGATGGGCCGCCCCCGGCGGAAGTCGTCCGTGTTGACGTAGGTCACCGCGTTGTGGTTGACGTTCACGCAGTTGTAGTAGTTGTTGTGGCCGTGGTGGTAACCGTTCCCGTAGCGCCAGTAGTCCCAGTAGTAGTCCCCGGGGCCCAGGGGGCACCACCCGACGTTGCCGCCCCACATGGAGAACCGGACCACGCCCGGGCACCACACGTCGATCCCCCAGGAACTGCCGGGCAGCCAGACCCAGCCCCACGAAGAGGTGTAGGACCAGCGCCCGTAGTGGTACGGCAGCCACCCCCAGGGATCGTAGGAAACCCAGGTGTAACCCCAGCCCCCGCAGTGCCGCCAGTAGCCGTAGCGGTAGGGGGCCCAGTCGGACCAGACCGACGTCGGCCGCCAGCAGTAGCCGTAGCTGGGCACGTTCACCCAGGACCCGTAGGTGTCCAGGTCGTAGACGCCGTAGCTCACCGAGGCGGGGATGTACCGGCTCGACTGGTAGACCGACGCGAAGCGGGAGTCCCGCTCGTCGCTCCACTCGTCGAAGTCGTCCTCCCGGCTGAGGTAGCCCATGACCTCCTCGTCGCCGTCGGTCACCACCAGCCGCCGGCCGGAGGCGACCTTCCGGGACACCTCGCTGTTCTCGAAGTGGGCCCGGCCGGATTTCACCTGGATCTCGACGATGTTGGCGTTCTCGACCGTGACCCGGTAGATCCCTTCCTGCTGGAGCCGGACGGTGCCCTGGGGGGTCTGGACGAAGTAGTCCGCGCTGCTCCGGACGTGGACGATCACGTCACCGAAGCGCATGTTCAGGAGGACCCGGTCCCGGCGCAGCTGCTCGAAGCGCAGCTCGCTGGACCGGTTCACCCGGATGAAGCTGCCGTCGTCCACCTGGACCTCCGCGAGGCCGTTCTTCTCCGCGGAGAGAAGGTCGCCCTCCTGGAGAGGCATGTTGGTGTCCGCGCTTTCCCACCCGTTGTCCCCCTGCACCTGGATGGCGACGTCACCCCCGACGTAGCTGATGCGGGGGATGCGTTCCGCGCCCAGGACCAGGCCGAAAGAGAAAAGCACCACGACGAACGTGAGAAGGTTGAAGATTCTGCTTTTCATGGTACACCGCCTTTCCAAATATCCCGTCACACTCGTTGGATGGCGGGGAGGCCGTTTTTGTTCAACGGTCACCCGCATTTTTTCGGTCCCGGGCGGCTCCCGGGCGGCCACCCCCGTCCCGAAATCCGAAAGGGGGCAGAAAAATTGCTTGCTCCCGGGGTCCGCGATGGCTATAATGCCATTTTCGGTGGGCGTCACGCCCATTTTTTTTTAACCGGAGACCCCGTGAAAACGGACACCGTCCAGCGCCTGGCCAGGGAAGCCGCCGAACTCTGCGGCGTGGAACTCTACCACGTCGAGTGGTCCTCCGGGCACCGCGGCATCCTCCGCGTCACCATCGACCGGCCGGAAGGGGTGACCGTCGGGGACTGCGAGCGGGTCAGCCGGGAACTGGGCACGCTGCTGGACGTGGAAGACCCCGTCCCGGGCCGGTACACCCTCGAGGTGTCCTCCCCGGGCCTCGACCGCCGGCTGCACACGCCGGCGCACTTCCGCGCCAACGCCGGCCGCGAGATCGAGCTGCGCCTGAAGGTCGCGGCGGACGGCTCGCGCCGGTTCACCGGGGTCCTGGAGGGGCCCGACGACGAGGGGTTTTCCCTCCTGGCCGCGGACGGGGCCCGGCGGCGCTTCGCCTGGGGGGACGTCGAAACCGCCCGATTGATCGTGAAATTCTAAGGACGAGGACTCGGTATGGGAAACAGCTTGATCAGCGCCATCGAACAGATCAGCCGCGAGAAAAGCCTTGACCAGGACGTGATCATCCACGCCATCGAGGACGCCATGGTGGCGGCGGCGAAGAAGTACTTCAAGACCAAGGAGGACATCAAGGCGCGCCTGAACCGTGACACGGGCGTGATCGACATCTTCGCCGTGAAGACCATCGTGGCGAACGTGGAGAACACCGCCGTCGAGATCGGCTTAGACGAGGCGATGTCCCTGGACGACTCCCTGGTGGAGGGCGACGTGGTGGAGATCCCCAAGCCCACGGAAGGCCTCGGGCGCATCGCGGCCCAGATCGCGAAGCAGGTCATCATCCAGCGGGTGCGCGACGCCGAGAAGGACCGGGTCTTCGACAACTTCAAGGACAAGGAGCACAGCCTGGTGACGGGGATCGTCAAGCGCTACGAGGACCGCAACGTGGTCTTCGAGGTGGGCGACGCCGAGGCCTACCTGCCCTACAAGGAGCAGGTCCACGGCGAGAACTACGCCCGCGGCGAGCGCATGCGGCTGCTGGTCCTGCGGGTCGGCAAGTCCTCGAAGGAGCCCCAGATCGTCGTGTCGCGGTCCCACCCCGACCTGATCCGCAACCTCTTCATGCTGGAGGTCCCGGAAATCTCCGAGAGCACCGTGGTGGTCAAGGGGATCGAGCGCGAGGCGGGCGAGCGGACCAAGATCGCCGTGTGGAGCCGGGAAGCCGACGTGGACCCCGTGGGGGCCTGCGTGGGGATGAAAGGGTCCCGGATCATGACCATCATCAAGGAACTCCGCGGCGAGAAGATCGACATCATCGAGTGGGCCGAGGACCCCGTCGATTTCGCCGTCAACGCCCTGAGCCCGGCGGAGATCGTGCGCGTGCTCATCAAGGAGCCCTCGCGCAAGATCATGGAGGTGATCGTGGACAACGACAACCTCTCCCTCGCCATCGGGAAGAAGGGGCAGAACGTCCGCCTGGCCTCCCGCCTCATCGGGTGGCAGATCGACATCAAGAGCGAGGAGGAGAAGCGTCGCGAGATCGAAGGCGAAATGCGGAACATGGGAGAAAGGCTGGCGGCGGAGAACCCTCCTCCCGCGAGCGAAGAATGACGTTTTCCCCTCGGGGAGCCCGAACGGGAAGTTGAAACAGCCAGGCCCGGAGCGCCCGAAGGGGAGATCGAGGGGCCGGGGAGTGAACAGAGGCGTATATGGATAACGTGACAGTCAATCAGCTGGCCGAGGAATTCCGTCTCGACAGCAAGGTCATTCTGAAGGAGCTGAAGAAAATCGGGGTGATGCTCTTCTCGGCCAACCAACCCATCGACCCCCGTTTCGTGGGCAAGGTCCAGTCTCACCTCAAGCTTCTCTCCAACCTCCAGATCGAGCAGGAGAAGAAGGCCGAGCGGGCGAAGGCGATCTCCAAGAAGAAGGTCGTCAAGACCAAGCCCAAGAAGCCGGAGCTGACGCCGCTCGAGACCGCCATGTCCAAGGACATGAAGATCCGCAAGGCCGACCGGCCCGGCGACGTCCGCCCCCTGGCGGAGGAACTGATCGAGGAAGAGCTCGTCGAGGACGTGCCCGTGCCGGAGGAGGTCGCCCCCCCCGAAGCCGTCGCGGCCAAGCCCGCGGTTCCGGTGGAGGAGGGCGAGAAGAAGGTCATCCGAAAGGCGTCCAAGGAGATCATCGAGGAGATCCAGCGGAAGGCCCGCCTCGAGAAGCCTCCCGTGGCCCCGCCGGTGGAAGCGGCCGCCGCCGAGGTGACCGCCGTCGCCGAGGCGGTGCTCCCCGCCCCGCCGGCCGCCCCCGCCGAGAAGGAGGGCCTGATCGTCCGGGAGATCAAGAAGGAGAAGAAGAAGGGGAAGGTCCTCAAGCGGACGTCCACGGGGCCGGCCCCCCAGGGCGAGGCCGACAAGGGCTTCAGCCTCTTCCGCCCCACCGACCAGCACAAGCGCCGGTTCAAGAAGCGCCGCCGCACCCGCGGGGAAGAGGTCGAGACCGCCTGGGCCGAAACCCGGACCGAGCGGGAGATGGAAAAGATCACCCTCCCCGAGGGCCTGTCGGTCAAGGAGATCGCCGAGCGCCTCAACATCCCCGTCCGGGAGATCCTCAAGAACCTGTTCATGAAGGGGATCATGGTGAACATCAACCAGATCCTCGACGCCGACGTCGTGAGCGGCGTCGCCCGGGAGTACGGGTTCACCGTCGAGTCCGTCTCCTACGAGGAGGACCTCTTCGAAACCGAGTTCCTGGAAAGCGACAAGGAACACTACACCTTCCGCGGCCCGGTGGTGACGGTCATGGGCCACGTGGACCACGGCAAGACCTCGCTGCTGGACGCCATCCGGCAGACCATGGTGGCCGCGAAGGAAGCCGGCGGGATCACCCAGCACATCGGCGCCTACAAGGTGGAGGTCAACGACCGCCGGATCACCTTCATCGACACCCCCGGCCACGAGGCGTTCACCCTCATGCGCGCCCGCGGGGCGCAGATCACGGACATCGTCGTCCTGGTGGTCGCCGCGGACGACGGGGTCATGCCCCAGACGGTGGAGGCGGTGCAGCACGCCCGGGCCGCCGGCGTCCCCATCGTCGTGGCCATCAACAAGATCGACAAGCCCAACGCCAACATCGACCGGGTGAAACACGACCTGGCGGCCCTCGACCTGATTTCCGAGGAGTGGGGCGGCAAGAACGTCTTCTGCGAGGTCTCGGCGAAGAAGCACATCAACATCGACCACCTCCTGGAGATGATCCTCCTGGTGGCCGACCTGCAGGAACTCAAGGCCAACCCCCAGACCAAGGCCATGGGGACGGTCATCGAGTCCCGCCTCGACCGGGCGCGGGGCCCCGTGGCCACCCTCCTGGTGCAGAACGGCACCCTCTTCGAGCGCGACTACATCGTGGCGGGCTCCATCTCCGGCAAGATCCGGGCCATGCACGACGAGAACAACCGCCGCATCGACATGGCGGGACCGTCCACCCCCGTGATGGTCCTGGGCCTCGAAAACGTGCCGCAGGCCGGCGAGAAGTTCTTCGCCACCGACGACATCTCCAAGGCCCGCCAGCTCAGCCTCTACCGCCAGCAGAAGCAGCGGGAGGAACTCCTCCGGAAAACCGACACCCGCGTCAGCCTGGAGACCCTCTTCGAGAAGCTTCAGCAGGGGCAGATCAAGGAACTGCCCATCATCCTCAAGGTCGACGTGCAGGGCTCCCGGGACGCCATCGAGACCCTGCTGAACCGGCTCAGCACCGAGAAGGTGAAGATCCGGATCCTTCACAGCGCGGTGGGCGCCATCAACGAGAACGACGTCCTGCTGGCGTCGGCCTCCAACGCCATCGTGGTGGGCTTCAACGTCAAGCCCTCCAAGATGGCCGAGGACCTGGCCCAGCGCGAGAACGTGGACATCCACTTCTACAACGTCATCTACACCATCGCCGACGACATCAAGAAGGCCATGGAGGGCCTTCTGGAGTTCACCCAGCGGGAGACGGTCATCGGGACCGCCACGGTCCGCGACACCTTCCGGATCACGGGGATCGGCACCATCGCCGGGACCTACGTCCAGGACGGGGTCATCCGGCGGGACAGCCGGGTCCGCCTCTTCCGCGGCGGCGCCGTGGTCTACGACAGTCGCATCTCCTCCCTCAAGCGCTTCAAGGAGGACACCACCGAGGTGAAGGCGGGGTACGAGTGCGGCGTGGGGATCGAGAACTACAACGACATCAAGGTCGACGACGAGCTTCAGTTCTACGTCGTGGAAAAGGTGAAGGCAACCCTGGATTCGTGACATGGAAGCGCAAACCCACGTGGCGGTGATGCACTTCGAGTTCTTTTTCCCCGACGCGCACTCCCTGAAGGAGAAGCGGATGATCCTCCGGCGGCTGAAGGACGGGTTGGGCGCGCGGTTCAACGTCTCCGTGGCCGAGGTGGGCTTCCAGGACCTGTGGCAGCGCGCCCTGCTGGCCGTGGCCCTGGTTTCGAACTCCCGGGCCTCGGTGGAGCAGCAGGCCTCCCGGGTCATCCAGGAAGTGGAGCAGATCACGCCTTCGGAACTGGTTCGGCACCACGTCGAGTACTGGTGAGCGAGAATGGGCATGTTGACCGGCAAACGCCTCCTCCCCCGCACCGTCATCCCGGCGGTGCTCCTCGCCGCCCTGGCGTGGGGGCCCGCGACGGCCGCCCGGGACCGGGAAGGCACCAAGGCGGCCTTCGCCCAGGCGGACGAGAAGGAGCAGGCCCTCCGGCAGGTCCCCCCCGAGCAGCGCCGCCAGGCGGATTACGAGTCCATCATCGGCCTCTACCGCAAGGTCCCCTGGCTCGACCCCGGCGCGGGGGAGTGCGACAACGCCCTCCTGCGGACCAGCCTCCTCCGCCGGGAGGGCGGGAAACGCTTCAACCAGCCCCGGTGGATCGAGCGGGCGATCGAGTCCCTGGACTGGCTCCTCAAGGAATACCCCTACTCCCCCCTCCAGCGTGAAGCCCTCAAGCTCAAGGGGGACATCCTCTCCGAGGACCTGAACCGCCCCGACGAGGCCCGGGCCGTTTACGAGGCGTACCTGAAACGATACCCCCGGCACGCGTCCACCCTGGAAGTCTCCCGGAAACTCAAGGCCCTCAAGACCGCCGAGACCGGCCCCGCACCGCCCCGGGAGGGCGGCCCGGCCGGGAAGCCTCCCCGCCTGACCGACATCCGCTTCTGGTCCACCAGCGACTACACGCGGGTCATCCTGGACTTCGACGGCCGGGTGACCTACACCCACGACGCCGCCTACAACCCGTACCGGATCTTCTTCGACTTCGACCCCGCCGTCCTGGGCCCGGACACGAAGGAGCGGATCGCCCCCCCCGACGACATCTACCTCAGCGGGATCCGGGCCGCCCTCTACAAGCCCGAGGTGGTCCGGGTGGTCCTCGACTTCAAGAAAGCGGGTTCCTACACCGTCTTCTCCCTGCCCAACACCAACAGCGTCGTCATCGACATCCGCGACCCCGAGCAGAGCGCCATGGTGCTCGAGCGGCGGAAGAAGCTCGCCCAGGTGTTCCAGGGGGGCGGGCGCCCCATCGGCAGCGGCATCGAGGTTCGGGACCTCCCCCCGCCGCCCCGGCGTTCGGGAAGCGGGAAAAAGCCCGCGGCCGCCTCGCCGGCCGTTCCCCCGACGACCCCGCAACCCACGCCGCCGCCGCCGGCCGCGACGGCGCCGGTGACGCCGCCCTCCCGGCCCGTCTCGACCCCGCCCGCCGCCGGGGGCCCGGACGTCAAGCCGCCGGGCGCACCCCCGCCGGAACGGATCGACGTGGCCACCCTCAGCCGCGTGATGCGCCTGAAGATCGGCAAGATCGTGATCGACCCCGGCCACGGCGGCAAGGACACCGGGTCCATAGGGTACGACGGCCTCCTCGAGAAGGACGTCGTCCTGGCCATCGCCCGCGAACTGAAGCGGCAGATCGAGGCGACCCTCGAGATCGAAGTCGTCCTCACCCGGGACGCGGACGTCTTCATCCCCCTGGAACAGCGCACGGCCCGCGTCAACACGGAAAAGGCGGACCTCTTCATCTCCCTCCACGCCAACGCCAGCCGGGACCGGAAAGTGGGCGGGCTGGAGACCTTCTTCCTCGGCTTTTCCCGGGACCGGGCCGCCCTGATGCTGGCCGCCTACGAGAACGCCACCACGGAGAAGGGCCTGGGGGACCTCAGCGACGTCATCCGCAAGATCACCCAGTACGAGAAGATGAAGGAGTCGCGCCTCTTCGCCCGGAAGATGCACCACCACCTCTGCAAGGCCCTGAGGCCGCTCGACCCCGCCGCCCGGGACCGGGGGGTGAAAACCGCGCCCTTCGTCGTGCTGATCGGGACCAACGTCCCGTCCGTGCTCCTCGAGATCGGCTTCATCAGCAACCAGAAGGAGGCGGCTTTCATCTCCGACCCGGCCAACCAGGCCAAGGTTTCCGCCGCCATCGTGGAAGGGATCCGGGACTACCTCGCGGGCTTCGAGATCCGCGCCCAGAAACCCTAGGGTCCCCCATGGCCT